>PWQI01000393.1 GCA_003556805.1 Trueperaceae bacterium
ACGAGCGGTTGCGCAACGATCCGACGAGCTCGTGATCCTGGTCGACACATCAGTATGGGTCGGCTACCTGCGCGGTGACGATCGCCCCGCCGTCGCGCGCCTCGAGCTGCTGCTGGATCGCGGCGTGCCGGTCGCGGTCACGTCCATCGTTGCGCAGGAGCTCCTGCAGGGGGTGGCCACACACGAGGCGTTCGTGCGTCTCGAGCGCTACCTTGGCAGCCAGGTGAGGGTGGAGCTGTCGGACCCGTGGCTCGGCGCCGTCGAAGCGGCGCGCCTCTACGGTGCGTGCCGCGCTGCCGGCGTCACCATCCGCAGCACCATCGACTGCCTCATCGCGCGCATCGCGATCGAGCACGAACTCCCGCTGCTGCACGACGACGGCGACTTCGACGAGATGGCCCGTGTGGTGAGCGAACTGCGTTTGGCATAGTGGTCAGTGGGCGTCGCGAGGTCGTCGTGACACGCCCGGCACACCGCAGGGATGGTCCCCCTCCTCAGGAGGAGCGCGCACCGCGTATCGTTGCGTCATGATCATGACGGTGCTCGGTCCGATCGATCCCGATCAGCTCGGGTTCACGCTGCCGCACGAGCACGTGATGGTGGACTTCGGCGGCGCGGCCACGGCCGGCCCTCACCGGTTTGATCGTGACGAGGTGGTGCGGACCATGGAACCGCACCTGCGATCGGCGATGGCCGCCGGCGTCCGGTCGTTCGTCGACTGCAGCCCGATGTACCTCGCGCGCGATCCCGTCGTGCTCCGTGAGCTCGCGCTGCGCACCGGCATGCACATCGTGACGAACACCGGCCAGTACAAGGAGCCGTACCTCCCCGACGAGACCTTCGCGCTCTCGGCCGAGGA
Source organism: Trueperaceae bacterium (assembly GCA_003556805.1). Lineage (GTDB taxonomy): Bacteria > Deinococcota > Deinococci > Deinococcales > Trueperaceae > CSSed10-48. Next base: position 860 of record PWQI01000393.1, read on the forward strand.
GCTCGGCGACCGATGGATCGCCGAGTGGACCGACGGTATCGACGGGTCCGGCGTCCGGCCGGGCTTCATCAAGACCGCGGTCGAACCCGAGCCGCTCGCGGCGATCCAGCAGAAGGTCATCGCCGCCGCAGCGCTCACCAGCCGGGCGACGGGCATGACGATCGGAACGCACACGTGTCGGGGCGTACCCGCGCTGCAGATCCTGAGGATCCTCGACCGCCACGGCGTCGCGCCTCGAAAGTGGATCTTCATCCACGCGCATCAGGAGAGCGACATCGGCCTGCTCGAGCTCGTCGCGCGATCGGGGTGCTGGATCGAGCTCGACGGGATCGGCCCGGCGACCGACGTCGCGACGTTGTCGGCGCTGCTGCAGCTCCTGGATGCCGGGTTCGAGTCGCAGATCCTGCTGTCGCACGACGCCGGTTGGTACTCGGTCGGAGAGCCCGGCGGCGGTGACGTGACGCCCTACACCGACCTACCGCAACGCTTCATCCCGCTCATGCGCGAGTTCGGGGTGTCGGACGAGTCGATCCACGCGATGACGGTCACGAACCCGGCGCGGGCGTTCCGGATCGACGCGGCGTAGCGCCGACCCGGCGTAGCAACGTTCCGACGCTTCACCGGTCACCGCGCACGCCTCACGCCGGCACGGTCGTGACGGTGTTCGTCAGCACTCCGATGCCCTCGATGCGGATGGCGACCTCGTCGTTCGGGGCGAGCGTGAACTCGTCGGGAGGGACGATGCCCGTGCCGGTCAGCAGGATCGCGCCGGTCGGGAAGGTGTTGCAGCGGCCCAGGTACGCGCACAGCTCCTCGAGGGTTCGGTTCAGCCGGCTGGTGGACGTGCTGCCTTCGAAGGCGACGTTGCCGGCGCGGAGGATGCGCAGCTCGACCGCGAGGTTCAGCGGGTCGGGGACGTCGTCCGTCGTGACGATGTGTGGCCCCAGGCCGAGGCAGCGGTCGTAGACCTTCGCCTGTGGGAGGTAGAGCGGGTTCTCGCCCTCGATGTCGCGCGACGACATGTCGTTGCCGACGGTGAAGCCGACGACGTCGAGGTGGCGGTTGAGCACGAGGGCGAGTTCCGGCTCTGGCACGTTCCAGCGCGAGTCGCTGCGGATCCCGACCTCGCCCCCGGGCCCGACGGTGCGGGAGCGCGTGGCCTTCAGGAAGATCTCGGGACGTTCCGAGGCGTAGATGCGGTCGTAGAAGTCCGCGCCGCCGGCCTCGACCTTCCGCGCCTCCTGGCTGCGCTTGTACGTCACGCCCGCGGCCCAGGCCTCCTGCGACTCGATCGGGGCGAGGAAGGACGGCTCGCTGCCGGGTCGTGCCGCGACGTCCTCGGCACGGCACAGCTGAGCGCCCATCGCATCGCGCGCGGCGGCGGCGAGGTCGGGTTCGGCGAGCAGGGCGTCGAGCGAGCGTGTGAGGGCGTGCCAGGCGTCGTCACGCTGCAGTGCCCATGTCTCGGACCCATCGATGGCCAGCTTGGCGATCTTCACGGTACCTCCAGAGGTCGGTCGGAGCGGCGGTCGCTACGAGGTGTGCCCACCGGGCTCGTCGTCGCCGCTGCGGAGCGCCGCCCGGATGCGGTCGTAGTCGTACACGCAGCCGTTCCAGGCGCCGCCACTCAGGGACTGCAGCAACGCCCAGAGCTTGGTGTCGGTGGGCAGTTCGGCGTGGGGTGCGAGGTCGGCTCGGGGCTGGCGTGCGGCGAGCTCGGCGGCTGCCGCCGCCGGGTCGAGGTCGCCCTGAGCGCTGCCGACGAGGTCGATGCTGCCGGTTCCGGTGCCGGGGTCGATGACGAGTCGCAGCGTGTCGCCGTCGTGCAGCTTCCCGATCGGTCCGCCGGCGAGCGCCTCGGGGGAGACGTGTCCGATGCAGGCGCCGGTGGAGACGCCGGAGAAGCGACCGTCGGTGATCACGGCGATGTCCTTGCCGTACGAGAGGTGTTTGAGGGCGGCGGTGATCTGGTAGATCTCCTCCATGCCGGTGCCGCTCGGCCCCACGCCGGCCAGGACCATGATGTCGCCGGGTCGGACGGTGCCGGCCTTGATCGCCGTGATCGCGGCGCGTTCGCTGGTGAAGACCCGTGCGGGGCCCTCCTTGACGTAGCGGCCGTTCGAGCCCAGCACCGCGGGGTCGATGGCAGTGCTCTTGGTGACCGCGCCGTCGGGCGCGAGGTTGCCGCGCGGGAACGAGAGGGTGCGTTGCAGGCCGAGTGCGGCGGCCTTGCTGGGGCTCAGCACGACGTCGTCGGGGGAGACGCCGTCGAGTTCGGTCAGGGTGGCGCGGTACGCCCGTCGGCGCTCGGACGCCTCCCAGGCGTCCAGGATCTCGCCGAGCGTCGCGCCCGCGACGGTGCGCACCTCGGTGTCGAGGAGGCCGAGCTCGCGCAGGTGCAGCATGACCTCGGGGACGCCGCCCGCCAGGAAGACCCGTACCGTGGGGTGGTCGACGGGGCCGTTCGGCAGCACGCTCACCAGGCGTGGGACGACTTGGTTGACCTCCGTCCAGTCCTGCACGGTGGGTGGGGTGAGGCCGGCCGCGTGCGCGATGGCGGGCAGGTGGAGGAGCAGGTTGGTGGAGCCGCCGAACGCAGCGTGGAGCACCATGGCGTTGCGGACCGCCGCAGCTGTGACGATGTCGCCGACGGTGGCGCCGGTGCGCTCCATCTCGTGGATCGCCTGAACGGAGCGACGGGCGATGTCGAGCCACACGGGTTGGCCTGATGGCGCCAGGGCGCTGTGCGGGACGGCGAGTCCGAGCGCTTCGGCGATGACCTGGGTGGTCGCGGCGGTGCCGAGGAACTGGCAGCCGCCGCCGGGGCTGGCGCAGGCGCGACAGCCGAGTTCGGAGGCCTCGCGCAGCGTGACCTCGCCGCGGGCGAAGCGGACGCCGATCGATTGGATCTTGGCGGCGTCCTCGCCCTGCGTGGGCGGCAAGGTCACCCCGCCGGGCAGCACGACGCCTGGGAGCGTCGTCGCGGACGCCACGGCCATGAGCATCGCCGGGAGTCCCTTGTCGCACGTGGCGATGCCGAGCACGCCGCGCCGGCGCGGCAGCGACCGGATGAGTCGCCGCAGCACGATCGCGGCGTCGTTGCGATAGGGCAGGCTGTCGAACATGCCCGTGGTGCCTTGCGTGCGCCCGTCACAGGGATCGGAGCAGAACCCAGCGAAAGGGATGTGCCCCAGCGCCGTCAGCTCGCGCGCGCACTCCCGCACCAGCGCGTCGAGCTCCCAGTGGCCGGTGTGGTACCCCAGCGCGACCGGGGCGCCGTCCGGATCGCGGAGGCCGCCGGAGGTGCTGAGGATCAGGAACTGTTTGCTCAGGACCTCGCGGGCCTTCCAGCCCATGCCGACGTTCTGGCTGAGCCCGAAGAGGTCGCCGCTGGGGCTGTCGCGGAGCAGGTCCTCCGTGAGCGGCAGCGTGCCCGTGGGACCGTCGGCCGTGCTGTGGACGTCGAAGCGCTCGGGGTGCAGTCCCTCGATCAGGTCGCGGTTCACGGCGCGGACGCCGTGGCATGAGGCGGGAATCGAGTCACGGTTCGAGCACCATATCTGATGCGTCGGCCGAGGCGCCGGCGCCGGTGCGCCGGTGCGCGTGCCGAGCCGCCGAGCGGGCGCGCGAACGCCTTCGTCGCCCCGTCGCTACCCGCAGGACGACGCAGACGAGGTGAGTCCTAGGCGCGTGAACTCGTCGGCCAGGTCGGCCACGGTGACGGCATGCACCGTGGGCGACGCGTCCGCATCCGCATCGAGGATGCGGTCCTCCTCGGCGGAGGCAGCCGCCTCGTCGGCGTGCAGCTTCCCGCGGTCGACGAGCGCGCGCAGTGCCTGCTCGGCGACCATCTCGAGTCCGAACTCGTCGATCGCCTCGCTCAGCCCGTCGAGATCCACGTCGCTCAGGAGTGATGTGAGCACGTCGTAGAAGGTCGCGTTGCCGAAGCGAGCGACAGCGTAGCCGACCCAGACGTCCTCGGCTGGAGCCTGCGTGGTGTACGGGTTCGGTCGGGTCTCCATGGGTACGAGTGTAGCTGGCTCGGACCCGGGGCCGTCGTGGGCGATGACCCACCCCGTACCGTATGGTCATGCATCGCATGGATCGGATGTGAGACGTGCGAGGCCCGCATCAGGGAGGGGAGACGATGCCTGACCACGCCGTTTCGTCCCGCATCACGCATGCCTTGGGCGCCATGTCGCCGTTCTTGCGCTTCATGCAGTCTTCAGCGTGGAGCCGCCGCGACCCGAACGATCCGCGAACGTGCGACTTCGTGTTCGGCAACCCCCACGAGATGCCGCTTCCGGGTGTCGTGCGGGCGCTGCAGGAGCACCTGACGCCCCGGAACGCGAGTTGGTTCGCCTACAAGACCAGCGAACCCGAGGCCTGCAGCACGGTGGCCGCGTCGTTGCGCGAGCGTCTCGGTATGCCGTTCTTGGCGGAGGACGTCTTCATGACGAACGGTGCGTTCGCGGCCCTGAGCGTGTCGCTGTCGACGCTCCTCGACCCGGAGGACGAAGTCGTCTTCATCAGCCCACCGTGGTTCTTCTACGAGTCGATGATCGCCGCGTACGGAGGAGCGCCGGTCCGGGTCCACATCGACCCGGAGACGTTCGACCTCGATCTCGAGGCCATCGCCGCCGCGATCACCCCGCGGACGCGCGCGATCATCGTGAACTCGCCGCATAACCCGACGGGGAAGATCCTCTCGCCCGAGACGCTGGAACGCCTGGCAGCCATCCTGACCGATGCGTCCCAGCGGTTCGGTCGCCGCATCTACCTGCTGTCGGACGAGGCCTACAGCCGTATCGTCTTCGATGGCCGAACGTTCCACAGCCCGACCGCCTACTACCCGGACTCGCTCTTGCTCTACACCTACGGGAAGACGTTGCTCACGCCCGGACAACGCATCGGGTACATCGCGCTGCCACCCGCCATGACGGAACGTGAGCCGCTCCGGGACGCGCTCCTCACCGCCCAGCTCACGACGGGCTTCGCGTTCCCCAATGCGCTGCTGACGCACTCGCTCGCCGAGCTCGACGCTCTCTCGATCGACATCGCCGCACTCCAGAGGCGGCGCGACCGGCTGGTCACTGCACTGACGGACATGGGGTTCGACGTCACGACGCCTGAAGGGACCTTCTACCTGGTCGCGCGCGCGCCGGAGGACGACGATCGCGCGTTCTCCGATCGACTCGCCGAGGAGGGCGTCTACGTGCTGCCGGGCGCCGTGTTCGAGATGCCGGGACACTTCAGGCTGTCGCTGACCGCCAGCGACGACATGGTCGAGCGCTCGCTCGACGCCTTCAGGCGCGTCGCTCCTCGGGCGGCGGTGGGATAGGCCGGTTGGGCGCCAGTCCTCGCCGCAGCAGGTCGACGAGGTCGTCGAGGACCGCCATGAGATCGTCGTCGGGCACGGGTGATCCGCCGCCTCGGCGGACGGCGTCTTTGAACGAGAACGAGAAGCGCTCGGTGAGATGGTCGCGCAGCGAGACGGAGAGCTGGTAGAGCGCGAACACGGCGAAGTCCACGTCGAGGTCGGCGCGGAGGTCGCCCGCTCGGATGCCGGCGTCCACGAGGCCGCGAACGTACTGGTAGGACGCTGCCTTGAGTTGGGCCGACACCGCGCGGGTCTCGGGGCCCGACGGCTCGTAGGTGGCGTTGTACAGCAGACTGGCCAGCCGCGGGTGGGTGAAGTCGAAGCGCGCGCCGTGGAACACCGTGAGGCGGAAGCGTTCGAAGAAACCGCCCACGTCCGCTGGCACCGAGCCGTCGATGAAGCCGAACTTGCGCTCGGCCGCCAGGGTGACCAGGTGGAGGTAGAGGTCCTGCTTGCCGTCGAAGTACTGGTAGACGCTGCCCTTGGCGATGCCTGCCGCGCGGACGATCCGGCTCACCGAGGCCGTGCGGTAGTCGTGCAGCGCGAACTCGTCGAGGGCCGCGGCGGTGAAGCGCTCGCGCTTCTCGCGGGGTAGCTGTTGGAAGGTGGTCGTGGGCATCGCGCAGGCTCCTTGTGACCG
>PWQI01000389.1 GCA_003556805.1 Trueperaceae bacterium
AGGGGCGACGTTCGCTGGGCCGATTCGAACCCCACACGCGGTCAGGAGCAGTCCAGCCATCGCCCGGTCCTCATCCTGAGCCACGACGTGTTCAACGACCGATCTGGAACGGTGATCGCGGTCGCACTCACGAGCCAGCAGCCGCGAGCGGGCTTTCCCCTCGTCCTGGAGTCCAAAGCGGATGGGCTACCGAAGCCGTCCTGGATCAAGATCCGCCAGATCCGGACGCTGGCGGCCGAACGCGTTGGACGCCGCATTGCGCGGGCGTCCGACCGAGAACTTGCTCACGTGATCGATGGGTTGAACGAGAGATCCTCGGGCGGTGACCCACTCGAGGCCTCTGCCGCCTTCTGGTGCCTTACGGACCAACGACCACGCCCCCGACCGCATCAGCGACCGGGGGCGCACCCGTACCAGCGACGAACGGGGCACTCAGGCCTCGTCGTTCACCAGCTCGATGAAGGCCTCCTGCACCGCGTCGCCGCGGCGGGTGCCGAGGCGGTAGATGCGGGTGTAACCGCCGGGGCGGCTGACAAAGCGAGGGCCGATGTCGTCCATCAGCTTGCGCTGGACGTCGCGGTCCTGGATGTCGCGCGCGATCAGACGGCGCGAGTGCAGGTCGCCGCGGCGGGCGGTGGTGATCAGCTTCTCCACGAAGGGCTGCAGGTTCTTGGCCTTCGTGATGGTGGTCTTGATGCGACCGTGGCGGAACAGCGCCGTGGCCTGGGCTCGCGCCAAGGCGATCCGGCTGCTGCTGTTCCGGTTGAGCTTGCGGCCGCTCGAGAGGTGACGCATGCGCTACTCCTTCAACTTCAGGCCGGTGGCCGCGAGGCGTTCCTTGATCTCCTCGAGGCTCTTCTCGCCGACGCCGCCGACCTTCTTCAGGTCGCGCTCGGAGAGGGCCAGGAGCGCGTTGACGCTGTCGATGCCCTCCTCCTGCAGCGAGTGCAGGACGCGTGAGGAGAGTTCGAGCGACTCAAGGTTCATCTGGACCGGCTCGGGTCCGCTGGGGACGTCGTCCGCGGCGGCCTTGGTGGGGATGGTCATGACCGGCACCTTGGCCGGCTCCAGTTCGGTCACGTCGCCGCTGAACACGTTCAGCTGCGCGCGCATGATGTCGACGGCCTGATCGAGCGCCTCGCGCGGGTCGGTGCTGCCGTCGGTCCAGACGCGCAACACAAGCCGGTCGAGGTCGGTCTTCTGACCGACGCGGGTGTCCTCGACCCGGTAGGCGACGCGCCGCACCGGGGTGAAGAGCGCATCGACGGGGATCGAGTTGATGCGGTCCTTGGTGCCGTGGATCTCGGCGGGCACGTAGCCGACGCCGTGCTCCACGCGGACCTCCATCACCAGCTTGGCGCCCTCGCCGAGCGTCGCGACGTGGAGGTCGGTGTTGATCACCTCGGCCCCGAGGGGCACGTCGAAGTCGGCGGCGGTGACGTTGCCGGCGCCCTCCTTGCGGAGGGTGAGGGTGGCGGGGTCGTCGTCATGGAGCTTCACGACCAGGTCCTTGAGGTTGAGGATGATCTGCATGACGTCCTCGGTCACGCCGGGGATCGTCGAGAACTCGTGCAGCACGTCCTCGATGTAGACGCTCGTGACGGCCGTGCCGGGGATGCTGGAGAGCAGCACGCGTCGCAGCGGGTTGCCGAGCGTGACGCCGTAGCCGCGCGGCAGGGGTTCGACGACGAACTCGCCGTACATCGGGTTCGTCTTGGCCTTGAACTCGGGAATGATCTGCACCGGGGCCTCCTAGGCGATCAACGTGCGGTGGTGAGCGCGCTCACCCGCGGTACGAACCAGCTCGACCGAAGGTTGAGCAAGTTCACCCGCAGGGTGAACCGTCATCGCGAGTAGTACTCGATGACCTGCAGCTCGTTGACCGGCACGACGATGTCCTCGCGGCTCGGGCGGTGCAGGAAGCGCCCCTTCAGTGTCTCGGCGTCGAACTCGAGCCAGGGGAAGGGCTTGCCGCGCTTGCGCGCGTCGAGGTTGTCCTTGATGAACTGCATCTTGCGAGCGGTCGCGTGCACCGAGATCTCGTCGCCGGGGTTCACCCGGTACGACGGCACGTCGATGCGCCTGCCGTTGACCGAGATGTGGCCGTGGGCGACGAACTGGCGCGCCTGGCGGCGCGTGCTCGCGATGCCGAGGCGATACACCACGTTGTCGAGGCGCGACTCGAGCAGCTGCAGGAACACCGCACCCGTGGCACCGGTCTTGGCGGTGGCCTCGTCGAACAGGTTCCGGAACTGCTTCTCGCTCATGTTGTAGTAGAAGCGCAGCTTCTGCTTCTCGCGAAGCCGGACGGAGTAGTCCGACGGCTTGCGCCGCCGCCGCTGGCCATGCTGGCCGGGAGGGTACGGGTGGCGCTCCATGTACTTCTGCACCTTGGGGGATTCCACCAGATTGACGCCTTCGCGCCTACAGATCTTGACGATCGGTCCACGGTAACGACCCATGCGTTGTCTCCTCTACTCTCTCGCCCGGGGCGTCACTTCTGACGGCGGCGCTTACGAAGGCGGCAGCCGTTGTGGGGCGTGGGGGTGTCGTCGATGATGGTGCGTACGTTCACGCCGGTGCCTTGGATGCTGCGGATGGCCTGCTCGCGGCCCGAACCGGTACCGCGGATGATGATGTCGAGCTGCGAGAGCCCCATGTTCTGGGCCTTGCGCGTCGCGTCGGCAGCAGCGAGCTGAGCGGCGTAGGGCGTGCCCTTCTTGGAGCCCTTGTAACCGATCGAGCCGGAGCTCGACCAGGCGACGGTGTTGCCGGACATGTCGGTGATGGTGACGATGGTGTTGTTGTAGCTCGCGTGGATGAAGGCCTTGCCTTCGGCGAGCGTGCGCTTGACGCGCTTCTTGGTGGCCTTGGTGGGTTTCGCCATGCTCGTGTCTCAGCCCCTCACTTCTTCGGCGCCCGCTTCTTGCCGGCGACGGTGCGACGCGGTCCCTTGCGGGTGCGGGCGTTGGTCTTGGTCGATTGGCCCCGCACCGGCAGGCCGCGGCGGTGCCGGAGCCCGCGGTAGCAGCCGATGTCCATGAGACGCTTGATGTTGAGCTGGACCTCGCGGCGGAGGTCGCCCTCCACCTTGAAGGTCGTATCGACGATCTCGCGCAATTTGGCGACCTCCGACTCCTGCAGGTCCTTGACCCGAGTGTCGGGGTCCACGCCGGCCTCCGCCAGGATGTGGCGCGAGCGCGAAAGACCGATGCCGTAGATGTACGGCAGTGCGTGCTCGATGCGCTTGTCGCGCGGTAGATCGATGCCTGAGATGCGTGCCATAGCCTTATCCCTGCCTCTGCTTGTGCTTCGGGTTGACCGAGCAGATCACGTAGACCCGGCCATGGCGACGGATGACCTTGCACTTATCGCACATTGGCTTGACGGATGCGCGGACCTTCATGTCCTTCTCCTACTTCCGGTAGACGATCCGACCCTTTTCGGGGTCGTAGGTGCTGATTTCGATGACCACCCGGTCGCCCGGGAGGATGCGGATGTAGTGCCGGCGCATCTTGCCACCGACGTGCGCGAGGATCTCCGGCCCGGCGTCCAACTGGACCAGGAAGGTCGTGTTGGGCCGTGCCTCGAGGACGATGCCCTCGGTCCGGATCGTGTCCTGCGTCGTTTCCTCGTCGCGGCGGGGCCGCGGCGGGCCGAAGGAGCGTCTACGCGCCATGGTGTGCCTCCCGGCCGGTGCGGCCGCCCGCCGAAGAGGCGGTCGTGAGGACGCGCACACCCCCGTGTGCGTCGGATTCGGGTGCTGTGAGCACCCAGGGGCCGTCGTCGGTGACGGCGACGGTGTGTTCCACGTGCGCAGCCAGGCAGCCGTCCGCGGTGGGTGCCGTCCAGCCGTCCTCGAGCACCTCCACCGCGGTGCGGCGAACGGTGACCATCGGTTCGATGGCGAGGACGAGGCCGGGGCGTAGGACGGGGCCGGTGCCCGCACGACCGAAGTTCGGCACGTTCGGCTGCTCGTGGAACGTGCTGCCGATGCCGTGCCCAACGAACTCGCGCACCACCCAGAAGCCGGCGTCTTCGACGACGTGCTGGATGGCCGCGCTGACGTCGCCCAGGCGGTTGCCCGGGCGCATGGCGTCGATCCCCGCCTGGAGCGAGCGCTCCGTGGCGTCGATCAACCGCTGCGCTTCATCGGAGATCCGGCCGATGGCGTAGGTGCGCGCCATGTCGGCGGCGTAGCCGCCGTACCAGGTACCGATGTCGATCGACACGATGTCGCCCTCTTCGAGGGGGCGGCCGTCGGGCATCCCGTGGACGACCACCTCGTTGACGGACGTGCAGAGCGTGCCGGGGAAGCCGTGATAGCCCTTGAAGGCCGGCTTACCGCCGCGCGCGAGGATAGCATCCTCGGCGACGGCGTTCAACTCGGCGGTCGTGACGCCGGGCGCGATGAGGGCCTCGACGGCGCCGAGCGCCTCGCGGTTGATCACCGCGGCGGCCGCCATGGTGTCGAGCTCGGCGGCGCGCTTCAAGATCACGGCAGCACCTCGCGGATGCGGCCGGTGACGGTGTCGACGTCGCCGAGACCGTCGACGCGTTTGAGCGCGCCGTGGCCGGCGTAGTAATCCAGCAACGGCTGCGTCTGGCGGCGGTAGACCTCCATGCGGTTGCGCACGGTGTCCTCGTTGTCGTCCGAGCGGCCCTCTTCGCTTGCGCGCTGCACCAGCCGCTGCACCAGCTCGTCGTCGTCGACCTCGAGGGCGACGGCGGCGGTGATGCGGGCGCCGAGCTCATCGAGCAGCGCGTCGAGCGACGCCGCCTGGGCCGGCGTGCGGGGGAAGCCGTCGAGCAAGAAGCGCACGGCGGGGGCGGCCTGCATCGTGGCGCGCACCATGCCCACGATCACGTCGTCGGGGACCAGCTCGCCGGACTCCATGATCGCCTGGGCGCGCTCGCCGAGCGGCGTGCCGCGGCGCACGTGGTCGCGCAGCATGTCGCCGGTGGAGAGCTTGGTGAGCCCGCGCTCCTCCGCCAGCAACGAGGCCTGGGTCCCCTTGCCGGCGCCGGGGGGTCCCATCAGCAGGACCACCTCGGGCGCCGTCGTCGTGTCGTGAGCGGCGGCCATCAGAAGCGCCGCCCGCGGCCGCGGATGCGGCCCTTGGAGACGAAGCCCTCGTAGTGCCGCATCATCAGCTGCGATTCGAGCTGGCGCAGCGTGTCGAGCGCCACGCCGACCATGATCAGCAGGCCGATGCCGGAGAACACGAACGAGAGTTGCCCCGCGCCGGTGATCCACGCCAGCGTCTGCGGCATGGCGTTCACCGCGCCCAGGAAGAGCGCGCCCCAGAGGGTGATGCGCGACGTGATGCGGGTGAGGTGGTCGGTGGTGGGCTGGCCGGGGCGCACGCCGGGGACGAAGCCGCCGTACTCGCGCAGGTTCTCGGAGATGCGCCGCGGGTCGAAGCTGATCTGCGTGTAGAAGTAGGTGAAGGCGATGATCAGCAGGGTCGACACCAGCAAGCCCTGCCACACGGCGGGGTTGAACCAGGCGCCGATGGCCTGCAGCCACAGCACCTCGGGGAAGCTGCCGATCATCGTCTGCGGCAGGATCATGATCGAGACGGCGAAGATGATCGGGATCACGCCCGCGGCGTTGAGACGCATGGGGATGTAGGTCGATTGACCGCCCATCACCTTGCGTCCCACCACTTTTCGGGCGTACTGGACAGGGATGCGGCGCTCCGCCTGCTGGACCATCACCATCCCCGAGATCGCGACGATCAGGAGGGCGAAGAAGATGATCAGGCCGAAGATGTTGCCCTCGCCGCGGCCGATCAGCGCGAACTGCTGCGCCAGGGCGTTGGGGAAGGCGGCGACGATGCCGGCGTAGATGATGAGCGAGATGCCGTTGCCGATGCCGTGCTCGGAGATCTTCTCGCCGAGCCACATCACCACCGACACGCCGGCCACCTGGGTCATGAGGACCACGAACCAGAAGAACGGTCCGTTTGCCCAGCCGACCTTCAAGGCGCCCGATGGGCCCAGCAGGGCGATCGCCAGGAACACCGACTGCACGGCGGCGAGCGAGATCGCGCCGATGCGGGTGTACTGGGTGATCTTCTTGCGCCCCTCCTCGCCCTCGCGCGCCAGCTTCTCGAGCGGCGGGTAGGTCGAGGTGAGCATCTGGATGATGATGCTCGCGGTGATGTAGGGGATCACGCCCAGCGCGGCGATCGAGAAGACCTCGAAGTTGCCGCCGGAGATGAAGTTCAGCAGGGTGAACACGTCGCCCTGACCGAACGCGCCCTCGCGCAGGCGGTCGATGTCGATGCCGGGGGTGGGGATGAACACCATCAGCCGGTAGACCGACAGCAACCCGATCATGACCAGCAGCTTGGCGCGCAGGTCCGGGATGACGGCGGCGTTCCGGAAGGCGGCGAGCATCAGGTCGTCTCCTCACCCGAGACGGCGTCGTCGGCCGTCTCCTGCGCCGCTGCGGCGCCCTCGTCGCCGTCGGCGTCGTCGGCGGCCGTGGCCGTCTCGACGGCGCCACCGGCGGCGGTGACGGCGGCCCGGGCGCTACCCGAGCAGGCGTCGACGCTGACCTGCAGGCCGCGGACTTCGAGTTCGCCGTCGCCGAGGAGCTTCACGGGGCGATCGACGTGGCGGATGATCCCCAGCGCGCGCAGCGTGGTGGGGTCGACGGTCGCGCCCTCGTCGAAGGCGTTGAGGTCGCGGACGTTCACGAGCTGGAACTGCACGCCGATGCGGGGGAAACCGCGCTTCGGGAGGCGCATGACGAGCCGCGAGCGGCCGCCTTCCCAGCCGGCGCCCTGGCTGAAGCCGGAGCGGCTCTTCTGGCCCTTCTGGCCGCGGCCGGCGGTCTTGCCGCGGCCGCTGCCCAGGCCCC
>PWQI01000154.1 GCA_003556805.1 Trueperaceae bacterium
AAGGGCCGCCACCTCGACGTGTGCCTGTCGGGCGCGGCCGGCTACGCGACGCGCACGACCGGATTCGAGCGCATCGATCTGCCGTACCGCGCGTTGCCCGAGCTCGACGTGGGCGCGATCGACACCCGCTCGACGCTGCTGGGCAGGCCGCTGGCCGCGCCGCTGCTGATCGGTGCGATGACCGGTGGCTCGAGCCATGCCGGGCTGATCAACCGCCACCTGGCGGAGGCCGCCCAGCGTCTCGGCATCGGCATGATGCTCGGGTCGCAGCGCGTGATGCTCGAGCGCCCCGAGACGCGCTCCAGCTTCGCCGTGCGGGGGATCGCGCCCGACGTGCTCCTGATCGGCAACCTCGGCGTCGCCCAACTGCTGCGCGGCTACGGCGCGGAGCAGGTCGAGGAGGCGCGTGCAGCGGTCGGCGCCGACGCGATGGCGTTGCACACGAACCCCCTGCAGGAGGCCCTGCAAGACGGCGGCGACGAGCGCTTCGCCGGTGTGACCGAGCGCCTGCGGGAGGTGGTGCCTGCCGTCCCTGCCCCGGTGCTCTTGAAGGAGGTGGGTCACGGTCTCTCGGGGGCCGTCGCCCGCAGCGTCGCCGACGTCGGCTTCGCCGCTCTCGACGTCGCCGGCGCCGGAGGCACGTCGTGGGCCAAGGTCGAGGACCTCGTCCGCTTCGGGGAGGTACGACACCACGACCTGGTCGAGTGGGGCATCCCGACGTCGATCGCCCTGCGCGAGGTGCGCGCGGCCGTGCCGCAGCTGCCCCTCATCGCGTCCGGCGGCATCCGCTCCGGGCTCGACGTGGCGAAGGCGCTCGCGCTCGGCGCTCAGGCGGTGGCCATCGCCCAGCCGCTGCTCGCCCCTGCGCTCGACTCGGCCGACGCGGTGGTTCGCCATCTGTCGACCACGCTGCGCGAGCTCCGCATCGCCATGTTCGCGTGTGGAGCGGCCGATGTCGCGGCGCTGGCGCAGGTGGCACCCGTCCCGCGCGAGCGCGCGTACACTGACGCATGAATCTTCAGATCGCTGGCAAGACGGCTCTGGTGACGGGCGGCTCGAAGGGGATCGGCTACGCCATCGCCGCGGGCCTCGTAGCAGAAGGTGCTCGTGTCGTCGTCTCGGCGCGAGACCAGGGGGTGCTCGAGGCTGCCGTGCAGCGGCTCGGCGAGGGTGGCGGCGATGTCCTGGCCGTCGCGGCGGACGTGTCGAGCGCGAAGGGGGTCCGTGGCCTGGTCGAGGCCACCGTCGCGCGCGTCGGGCGCGTCGACGTCCTCGTCGCGAACGCCGGCGGCCCCCCCAGCGGCCTGCCGTCGAACCTCGACGACGGCGCGTGGGCGCGGGCGACCGAGCTGACGCTGATGTCGGCCGTCCGCTTGGCCCGGGCCGTGTTGCCGGGGATGCGTGAGCGCGGTTGGGGTCGCATCGTGAACGTGACGAGCCTGTCCGTGAAGCAGCCGATCAACGACCTGACGCTGTCGAACGCGCTGCGAGCGGCCGTCACCGCGTTCGCTCGCACGCTCGCCAACGAGGTCGCGGCAGAGGGCGTGACGGTCAACGCCGTCGCGCCGGGCTACACCGCCACGGAGCGCCTGGAAGAGCTCTTCGCCGACGATTACGCGCGGGCGCGCCTGCTCGCCTCGATCCCAGCCAAGCGCTTCGCGGCTCCAGAGGAGGTCGCGGCGGCGGCCGTCTTCCTGTGCTCGCAACAGGCCGCCTATCTCACGGGTCAGACGCTCGTCGTGGACGGCGGCATGGTGGCCTCCACCTACTGAACGCGGCTCGCGTGAGGCGCTGGTCCATGGCGTGGTCTGCCCTCGCGGCGCTGTCGCTCGGCGGCGTCGGGCACACGCACGGCACGACCATCCCGCACGATCTGGCGGGGCTGCAGTTGTGCGTCGACGACGACAGCCTCGAGGTGGCCTTCGAGCGCGGCGGCGAGGCGGCGAGTGCAGCCGTCAGGCAGCGGCTGGAGCGCTCGCTCGAGCAGGTGCTCGGCGCCTCGTCGGTACCGTGGCGGCGAGCCGACCCGTGCCCCGATGCCGACGGTTACCTGAGCGTGTCCCTCGTCGTCGAGGAGGCGTCGTGGTTCGCTCCACGCGCGAGCGCGTACACGCTCGCGGTGCAGGTCGGTCCGCGCTCACGGGACCCCGACGGCGTCGTTCGCGCGCTGCCCCCGAGCGCGTTCGACCTGTCGGTGAGCGAGGTGTTCGACGAGCGGGCCGTCGGGGTGCCGGCGGTGGTGTTCCTGCCGCGCTACGTCGAGGCCGGCCTGCGCGATCTCAGCGTGAGTTGGTGGGAGGACCACGTCGAGGCGGCGGCCGCGGTGGCGGCCGCCCCGACGTGGCTGCCGTGGCTCGGGGGAGCGCTCGCCGCCTGCGTCGCGGTGTTCACCTGGTGGCGGCTGCGCACGCTGCGCCGTGTGCGTCCCAAGCGTGCGTGAGTCGGCTCACCGTGGCCCCGCGGCGGCGCGCGTCCCGAACAGCCGGAACGACACCGCGCCGAGCGTGAGCACCGCCAGCGGCGCCGCCCAGATCAGGCCGATCCCGAACGTCAGCGCCCCGAGGAGCGCCAGGCCCGCCAACACGATCTGCACGGCGAGCAAGGTGGGGAGCACCGGCAACGAGGCGCGAACGCTCCAGCCGATGGCCGTGAACGCATCGGTTCCGCGGTCTGCCACCAGGAACAGTGCCTGGCCGGTGAGCAGCGAGTAGGGCAGAGCCACGGCCAGGCTCCACGCTGGCCCCAGCAGGGACTCGGCCGCGTTGAGCACCAGCGAGCCGAGCAGCAAGACGACGACCGCGTGTCCGAGCGCGGGGCGGTAGGCCTGGAGGTCGCTGGCGTCCGTGGGTACGCCCGCCACGCGGCGCACGCCGTACATGGTGAGCGCGACGCTCACCGGGGTCGTGGCGATCACGCTCAGGCTCGCCGCCAGCGCTTCGGGCAGGCCCAGCACGACGCCGAGCACGGCCGCGACGATGGCGACCGACACCCACGCCAGCAGGCCCAACCAGACCCAGCGCTTCGCGCCGCGCAGCGCTTGGACGCCGTCGCGCAGCAGCTCACGGATGCTCAGCGGGGCGCGTCCAGCCAACGCGGCCGCTAGGCCGGGATCGTCGTCGTTCATGGTGGTCTGGTCCGGCATCGCGGCGCATCGTACCAGCGGGTACTGAGCGTCAGCGCCCAACGCGTATCATCGTCCTCATGTCCGTTCGGGTGCTCGGGATCGGAACGGCGCTACCGCCGCATGCCTACGCACAGGCCGACGTGAAGGCGATCATGCAGCGCTGGGTGGGCGGCGAACGTCGCGTCGACAGGTTGCTCGAGCGCGTGTACGCACATTCGGGTATCGAGCGGCGCCACAGCGTCGTCGCCGACTTCGGTCCCGACGGCCCGGACGGCGAGGGGGCCGGGCTCTTCCTGGAGCGCGGCGGCGACGTGTTCGCGCGGCCCAGCACCGGCACGCGCAACGCCCGCTACGGCGAGTTCGCGCCGCCGCTGCTCGAGCGCGCCGCGCGGCGCGCGCTCGCAGCTGCGCCGGCTGCGCTGCGCGAACGGGTCAGCCACGTGATCACGGTGTCGTGCACCGGGTTCCAGGCGCCAGGCGTCGACGACCACCTGGTGCGCTCGCTCGGCCTGGCGGCCGACACCGAGCGCTACCACCTCGGCTTCATGGGTTGCTACGCGGTGTTCCCCGCGCTGCGCATGGCGCGGGCGTTCTGCCTGGCCGATCCGGAGGCGGTCGTGCTGATCGCATCGGTCGAGCTGTGCACGCTCCATCTCGACCCCAGTCGCGAGGTCGACAGCATCCTGTCGACGTCGGTGTTCGCCGACGGGGCGGCCGCCGCCGTCGTCAGCGCCGTGGACGCCGACACGGCCGGCGCCGCGCGGCCGGCCCTCGAACTGCTCGCCTCGAGCACGACGCTGACGCAGCAGGGCAAGAGCGACATGGCGTGGACCATCGGCGATCACGGCTTCGAGATGGTGCTCACGAGCTACGTGCCGCGCGTGCTCGAGGCCGAGGCCGAGGCGTCGGTGGCGCCGTTGCTGCGCGCCGGCGGCATCGACCTCGGCGACGTCGACACCTGGGCCGTGCACCCGGGTGGTCGCGCGATCCTGGACAAGGTCGAGCGGGGGCTACGACTCGAGGGTGGCATGTTGGAAGCCTCGCGCGCGGTGCTCGCCGAGGCGGGGAACATGTCGAGCGCCAGCGTGCTGTTCGTGTTGGAGAGGCTCGTCGGGGGCCGCTGCGACGACCACGCGCTGTCCGCCGAGCGGCCCGCGCCGCTCGCCCCGGGTGCGCTCGTCGCCGCCCTCGCGTTCGGTCCCGGGCTCACCGTCGACGCCGCCCTCCTGCGCGTCGGCGACAGCGTGTCATGAGCCCTGCGCGCGTCGCCGCTGACGCCGCCGCGGCCACGGTGCTGGTGGTCGGCGCCGGTCCGGTGGGGTTGCTGGTGGCCGCGCGGTTGCTGCTGCTCGGCGTGCCGACACGCATCGTCGAGCGCCGCGAGGTGCCAGGGTGCGGCAGCCGCGCCATCGGCGTGCACCCTCCCGGCCTGGCGGCGCTCGCCAGCGTCGGGGCGGACGCCGACGTGCTCGCCGCGGGCGTCCGCATCGCCGAGGGCAGGGCGTTCGGCGCCCACGGCCAGCTCGGGTCACTGAGGTTCGATGGCGACACACCGGTGCTCGCAGTGCCACAGGCGGTGAGCGAGGCCGCGCTGCGCTCGGCCCTCGAGCGCGCCGGCGGGCGCGTCGAGCGCGGCGTGACCCTCACGGGGTTGCGGCTCGGGTCCGCGGGGTACCTGGAGGCCACCGTGCTCGGCGCCGCCGAGGCCGTCGTCGACGCAGCCGTCGTGCTCGGTTGCGACGGCCCCGGCTCGAGCGTGCGCACGCTCGCCGGCATCGGATGGCGCGGCGGAGCGTACCGTGATCGCTACCTGATGGCCGACCTGCCCGACGTCTCCAACCTGGGAGCGCGGGCGGAGATCCGCCTGCATCGCGCCGGCCTGCTGGAGAGCTTCCCGCTGCCAGGCGGTTGGCGCCGCGTCGTCGTGCGCGTCCCGGACGGGCCCGCCACGGTCGTACCGGACCGCCGCGGTGCGGTCGATGGCGGGCCGGTTCGGCAGGGACGGGTGGACCCGAGCGTCGCGGCGCGAGTCTGCGCGTTGGCTGTCGAGCGCGGCGGTGAGCACTACGACGCCGAAGCCGCGCGCATGACGTCGGCGTTCGGCATCGAGCGCAGGCTCGCGACGCACTTCGCCCTCGGCCACGTGGCGCTCGCGGGCGACGCGGCGCACGTGCTCAGCCCGATCGGCGGGCAGGGCATGAACCTCGGCTGGATCGACGCGGTGGCGTTGGCTGAAGGGGTCGCCCGGGGCCTGGAGCGTGGACCTGGGGCGCTGCGCACCGAACTCGAAACGTACGGGCAGCGGCGGCGTCGCGCGGCCCAAGCGGCCGCCTGGCGCGCCGATCTCAACACGCGTCTGGGTCGGCCCGTCGGGCCGCTGGGAGCGAGGCTACGCGACGCCGTCCTCGCGCGCGCCTTGCGGGCCCCCTTCGACCGCGCGCTGACGGGAGCGTTCACGATGCGCGGCCTGGCGTGAGCGCCGCCGGCGAGCAGCGCTTGGCGTGGCATCGACACCCGTGGCTGCGGCATCTGCGGTTGTCGTTCAACGCGTTGCTCAGCCCGATCTACCTGTTGGGCGCCTGGTCGGCCCCGGCGCTGGAGGAGCCGTGGCGCCTGGCGCTCGGGTGGTTCGCGCTGCACGTCTTCCTCTACGGCGGCACCACCGCGCTGAACACGTCCATCGATCGCGACGAGGGGCCGATCGGCGGTATGCGGCACCCCGAGCCGGTCGACGGCGGCCTCCTGCGGTGGTCCATTGCCGTGCAGGTCGCCGGGTTGCCGCTGGCGTGGGTGGTGGGTCCCGCCTTCCTGGTCACGTACGTGGTCCTCGGCCTGCTGGCCGCGGCCTACTCGCTGCCCGCGACGCGTTGGAAGTCGAGCACGGCCGGGTCGCTCGCGGTGGTCGCCCTTGGCCAGGGTGGGGTGGGGAGCCTGGCGGGGTGGTGGGCGGCCGTCGGTCCGCACGCCGCGCCAGGCGCGGCGTTGGCCTCGCCGGGCCTGTGGTGGGCGGCGCTCGCCGCAGGGTTGCTGGTGGTGGGGCAGTACGTGGTGAGCCAGGCGTATCAGGTCGACGAGGACGCGCGCCGCGGCGACCGCCCCCTGCCGGTGTTGCTGGGCCCGAAGCGCGCGCTGCGGCTGGCGCTGGTTCCGGCTGCCCTCGGTGCGCTGATGCTGGTGGGCACGGTCGCGCTCACGTCGGGCGTGTGGTGGGCACTGCCTGGTGCCCTGCTCGGCGTCATGTTGGGTGTCGGTCAGTGGCGCTGGAGCGCTCACGTGGGCCAGGACCTCGACGCCGACTACGCGGCCGCGATGCGGCTCGTTCGCCTCGGAGGGCTGGGGCTCGGGGCCTACCTGTTGGCCCTCCTCGTCGCGGCCTGAGTCCCCCTGAGCAGGCCCCTCGTGCTGCGCCGGCACGGCCTGAACCGAGGGCGCCTCGGCCCTGGTCGAGCGCATCGCGCCGGGTCTGCGGCGGGGCGCTAGCGTCGCTGGTAGGCCCGCCGCTTGCGCCGGCACCGGCTGCTACCTTAGTATTCAAGGCATGCGCGCCCGGCGCGCCCAGGAGGATCCAACCATGGCCATCGAAGAGCATCGCGCCCGCGCGCTCGCAAGCACCGTCGCCAGCATCGAGCGTCAGTTCGGTAAGGGTTCGATCATGCGGTTGGGTGATGATCCGGGGGGGTTGTCGTTCGAGGTGATTTCGTCGGGGTCGCTGAGCGTGGATGTGGCGTTGGGTGTGGGTGGGT
>PWQI01000156.1 GCA_003556805.1 Trueperaceae bacterium
CCGCGGCGGCGTCCTCGTCGGTGACGGCCCAGCCGATGTCGTCGTGGCTGCGGATGTAGCAGCCCCAGGCGATCGAGGGTGGCGTCGGCGGGAAGGCGCGCAGCGTGTGCGTCATCAGGCGCGTGTCGCGGCTCGCCAGTGACGACCAGAACTGCACCATCAGGCTGTTGTGGTAGGCGAGGTTGGCGACCTTGCCGAAGCGCCGGCCGGTGCCGAAGTAGTGGATCAGGTCGCTGGGCGACACGATCGCCTCGGCCTTGTGGGCCACCGCGGCGGTGGCGATCTTGGAGCAGGCGCGCAGGGCCTGCAGCAGGTCGTGCACCTCGGGCTGGTTCTGGCTGTCGGTGCCGAGGCGCTTCCACATGAACGCCACCGCGTCCATGCGCATCACCTCGACGCCGCGGTTGGCGAGCTCGCCCATGATGTGGACCACCTCGCGGAACACCGCCGGGTTCGACCAGTTCAGGTCCCACTGGTAGGCGTTGAAGTTCGTCCAGACCCAGCGCCGCATCGACTCGACCCAGGTGAAGTTGCCGGGGGCGAAGTCCGGGAACACCTCGGGCAGGGTGCGCTCGAAGGCGTCGGGCTCGTCGCGCGTCTCGAACGTGTAGAAGTAGTCGCGGTAGCGCTCGTCGCCGGCCGCTGCGGCGCGCGCCCAGGCGTGGGTGTCGGCGCAGTGGTTCAGCACCAGGTCGACGCAGACCGACATGCCGCGCTCGCGCAGCGCGGCGCAGACGCGATCCAAGTCGTCGATGCCGCCCAGGCGCGGGTCGACGTCGAGGTAGTCGGCGATGGCGTAACCGCCGTCGTTCTCGCCCTCGCGCGGACGCAGCACGTACATCAGGTGCACGTAGCTGACCCCGAGCTCCTCGAGGTAGTCGATCTTGTCGAGCACGCCCTCGAGGGTGCCGGCGAAGCGCTCGACGTAGCAGACGTAGCCGACCATCTGCTCGCGCTGGAACCAGTCGGGGCTGAGGTCGCGCTCGAGGTCGAGCCCCTTCAGGGACTCGGGGCGGCGGACGTACTGCAGCGCGAGCTGCACCACGAGGCCGACGACGACCTCGTCGAAGTCGTCGCGGCGCCCGTACACGGGCTCGAGGCCGTCGACCAGGTTCTGGAACCAGCGCTCGAGCCGAATCAGGAAGACCTGGCGGTCGCGCGCCTCGAGCGGCGCGAGCGCGTCACGGGCGGCGGCCTGGGCGCGCCCGAACAGGGCGCGAGCGGATGGGGTCATGAGAGCGACGTTCTGCACGGTGTCCTCTGACCGTAGCCTACGCCGTGCCGCCGCGCCGCAGGGCATCACGGCCCGCGCGCACCAGCGCCTCGGCGTCGTCGGGATGCTCCGCGAGCGCGCTCAGGTTGCCCATCTTGCGGCCCGGACGCGCGCTGCGCTTGCCGTAGAGGTGCAGGTGCAGCCCGGGCAGGGCCAGGGCGCCCTCCCAGTCGGGCGTGCCACGCTGCCACAGGTCGCCGAGCAGGTTGGCCATAGCGCCGCTGGAGCGCAGCGCCGTGGCGCCGAGCGGCAGGCCGCACACGGCCCGCAGCTGCTGCTCGAACTGGTCGGTCTCGCAGGCCTCGATCGTCACGTGGCCGGAGTTGTGGGGCCGCGGGGCGATCTCGTTGACGAGCAGCGTGCCGTCCGCGAGCACGAACGTCTCGACGCAGGCCAGCCCGACCAGGTCGAGCGCCTCGGCCACCCGCACGCCGAGCGCCTGGGCTCGCTCGCGCAGCTCGGAAGCGACGCGCGCTGGCACCACGGTGACGTCGAGCACGTGATCGGCGTGGGCGTTCTCGAACACCGGGTAGGTCGCGACCTCGCCGTTCGGGGCGCGTGCGACGATCACCGAGAGCTCCAGCGCCAGCGGCACCAGGGCCTCGAGCACGCACGGGCCGCTCTGGGCGAGGGCCTCGGCGGCCGCCAGGTCGACCGCCGCGTCGGCGCCGCCGCGGAGCCTCACCTGCCCCTTGCCGTCGTAGCCGAAGCCGGCGGTCTTGAGCACGGCCGGCAGGCCGATGGTCGCCAGCGCTCCCGCGAGCGCTGCGCCGTCGTCGACCGCGACGCTGGGGGCGTGCGGCAGCCCGGCGGCGCGGAGGAACGCCTTCTCGGCGCCGCGGTGCTGGGTCGCGCGCACCACCGCGGCGCCGGGCCGCACCGGGACGCGTGCCGCCAGGCGTTCGAGCGCGTCGGCGGAGACGTTCTCGAACTCCACGGTCACCGCGTCGACGGCGTCCGCGAAGGCGAGCTCGGCCGCGGCGTCGTCGAACGGGGCGCGGATGGTGCGGTCGGCGACGGCCGCCGCGGGCGGGTCGTCCTCCGGTGTCCAGACCACGACGCCGTAGCCGAGGCGCCGGGCCGCCTGGCCGAGCATGCGGCCGAGCTGGCCGCCGCCCATCACGCCGATCACGGCGCCCGGCAACAGGGCGGGTCCCGGCGTATCGGGGTGCGGCATCGCGGCGCTCGTCACGGGACGCGGAAGGCGGGCGTGGGCAGTTCGGACGCCTCCACCACGCTCGTCTGGCGCGCTCTGTAGGCGATCAGGCGCTCGCGCAGGTCGGCGTCGACGAGCGCCAGCACGGACGCCGCCAGGAGCGCCGCGTTCACCGCGCCGGCCTCGCCGATGGCGAGCGTGCCGACGGGGACGCCCTTCGGCATCTGCACGATCGAGAGCAGCGAGTCGAAGCCCTTGAGCGCGCGGCTGCTCACGGGCACGCCGAAGACCGGGAGGTGGGTGTAGGCGGCGATCATGCCCGGCAGGTGCGCGGCGCCGCCGGCGCCCGCGACGATCACGCGGTGGCCGGCCTCCTCCGCCCCGAGCGCGAAGGAGCGGAGCCGGTCGGGCGTGCGGTGAGCCGAGACCACCATGCAGGCGCGCGGCACCTCGAGCGCCTCGAGCGTGGCGTCGGCGAAGCGCATGGTCTCCCAGTCGCTGGTGCTGCCCATCACGACGGCGACGACGGGGGTCTCGGGTTCACTCATGCGGTCTCCTCCGGGAGGGCGTCGTGGCCGCCCGTGTCGGCGCCCGTCGGGGCGGCACCGGCAGCCTGCGGCGCGGCCGCCGCGTCGCTGCTGGCGCGCTGCAGCCGATCGGCGACCGCGCGCCAAGGGTCGTCGTCGGGCACGCGCTCGATCCAGATGGCGCTCGGCTGGGACGCCTCCAACACGCGCAGCGCAGCGTACAAGGCGCGCGCGTAGGGGGCTGGGGCGCGGCCGAGGTCGAGCCACGGCGCCGCGCCGACGGGGCGCCCCGCCGGCGGGCCGCGGCGCGCCAGCACGGCGACGTCGAGCGGAACCTGATGCAGCGCGGCGCGCTCGACCAGGCGGGTGGGGACGTCGGGGGCGTAGTGGCGCGGGTGGTCGCCGGGTGCGGGGGGCCGGGGGCCGGCCTCGGCACCGGCCAGTGGGCCGACCGCGTCGATGAGCGCGCGCACCCCCACGCCGCCTGGCCGCAGCAGCCGCGGGACGCCGGCGCTGAGGTCGACGATGGTGGACTCGAGGCCCACCAGGCAGGGGCCGCCGTCGAGCACCAGCAGGGCGGCGTCGCCCTCGAACTCCTGCAGCACGTGCTCGGCGCTCGTGGGGCTGACGCGCCCGAAGCGGTTGGCCGAGGGGGCGGCCACGCCCTCGCCGAGGGCGCGCAGCAGGGCCATCGCCACGGGGTGGTCGGGGACGCGCAGGGCCACCGTGGCGGCGCCGCCGGTGACGCTGGCAGGGACGTCGGCCCGGGCCCGGAGCACCAGGGTGAGCGGGCCGGGCCAGTGGGCGGCGGCGAGCAGCCGGGCCGCCTCGGGCACCTCCGCCGCCCAGGCGCTCATGGCGGCCGCGTCGGCCAGGTGCACGATCAACGGGTGGGCGGGCGGCCGGCCCTTGAGCGCGTAGACGCGCGCGACGGCGGCCGCGTCGCGCGCACGCGCCCCCAGGCCGTAGACGGTCTCGGTCGGGAACGCCACCAGGCCGCCGCCGCGCAACTGCTCGACCGCCGCGCTGATCGCGGCGCCCTGGCGGGCTGGGTCACGGACGTCGAGGCTGCGCGGCACGCTTCGAGGCTATCGCATCGCCTGGTCCGGGGCGCCGACGAGCACGACGCGGACGTCGTTGACGTTGGTGCGCGTGGGCCCGGTCACGAGCAGGTGATCGAGGCCCTCGAAGACGCTGTAGCTGTCGTGCCGGGCCAGGGCGTCGCGCGCCGCCACGCGATCGAGGGCGCGCAGCAGCGCGGGCGTGACGAGGGCGCCGGCGTGTCCGCCGTAGCCATCGATGCCGTCGCTGTCGGCCGCCAGCGCGGCCACCGGCGCGTCGGCCGGGAGCGCCAACGCCAGGCCGAGCGCGAACTCGCTGTTGCGTCCGCCCCGGCCGCCCTCGCCGCGCACCGTCACGGTGGTCTCGCCGCCCGACACCAGCGCGACCGGCGGCGCCGCAGGCTGGCCGTGCCGCCAGGCCTGCAGCGCCACGGCGGCGTGGAACGCACCGGCCTCGCGCGCCTCGCCGGTGATGGCGTTCGACAGCACCACGGTCCGGTAGCCGGCCTCCGCGAGCACCGCGCTGGCGGCCTCGAGGCTGGCCTGGTTCGAGGCGACCAGGCGCGTCTCGCAGCGCTCATCGGCGTCGCCCTGGGTGGTGGCTGCGCCGGCGTCGGCACGGGCGGCCCGCTCGAGGGCCGCCCGCTCACGGGCCGCCCGCTCGAGGGCGGCGCGCGCGGCCGGGGCGTCCACGCCGAAGCGGTCGAGGACGGCGAGCGCGTCGGCCGGCCCGCTGCCGTCCGCGACGGTGGGCCCGGAGGCCACGGCGGCCAGGTCGTCGCCCACCACGTCCGAGACCACGAGCGCCAGCACCCGCGCCGGCGCGGCGCGCGCCGCCAGGCGACCGCCCTTGATGGTCGAGAGGTGCTTGCGCACCACGTTCATGTCGCCGATCTCGGCGCCCGAGCGCAGCAGCGCATCGGTGACGGCCTGCTTCGCGGCCAGGTCGAGGCCCGGCAGGGGCGCGCAGGCGAGGGCGGAGCCGCCGCCCGACACCAGCACCAGCACCAAGTCGTCGGCGCCCGCGGCATCGACCGCCGCGAGCAGGGCCCGGCCAGCGGCCTCGCCGGCGGCGTCGGGCACCGGGTGCGCGGCCTCCAGGCAACGCACGCGCCGCAACGGAGCGGCGTGCCCGTAGCGCGTGACCACCACGCCTTCGACGGCCACGCCGAGCCCGTCGTAGTGGTCCTCGACCGCGGCGGCCATCGGGGCGGCGGCCTTCCCCATCCCGACGACGACGACGCGGCCGCGCGGCGGCGGGGGCGGCAGGTGCGCCCGGACGGCGGCGCCGGGATCGGCGGCCGCGACGGCGGCCGCGAACGCCCGCCGCAGCACGTCGCTGTGCGTACCCATGCCACACGGTACACTGCGGCATGTTCGGACTCTTTCGCAGGCAAGACCCGCGTTTCCGTGACGACGGCCAGGCGCTGTGGTGCCGCGTCCGCACGAACAAGAGCGGTGAGGTCATCAAGGTGCGCCTGTCGAAGACGAGCGAGATGAGCCTCTCCGGCGGCGGCTACTTCGTGCGCAAGCAGCTGGTGGGGCCGAAGACGCTGGATCAGGCCTCGCTCGAGGTCACCACGAACCGCGGACACAAGGTCTTGACCGCGGCCGTGGACGGCGGCGAGCTGCTGCCGGTGTCGGCCTGGCGCGACGACGAGGACTGAAGTGATACCATCGGCGTAGACCGATGGACTCAGACACGATCCTCTCCTTCCACACCCCCGGCCGCGAAGGCCCTCGCGTCACGTGCGCGCCGTCTCCCGTCATGGAGCTGGCGTACGCGCAGTTCTACCTGCAGCGCCGGCTGCACCATCCGAAGGGCTTCGAGGTGCCCTGGGCGTGGCCGTTGCTGAGCGCCGATCCCGAGGTCGGTCGCGACGTCGAGGCGTTCTGGGCGGCACACGCGCTGGAGGGCCCGGGCGTCGCGCTGTTCGTCCTGGCAGCGCGCTACGGCTTCGTGTACGACGGCGATCCGGAGCGGTTCTTGGGCGAGTTGCCGCAGCTCGCGCTGCGCTACGCGCGCGACGGCGAGCACCTGGGCGCCGCCCCGAGCGGCGACGAGGACCCCGAGCAGCTCGCCGACCTGCGGCGCCGCATCGACGTGCTCCAGGACGAGGAGCAGGCGAGAGCGCTGGCGGACCTGCTGCGGCGCTTGTGGGCGTTCCTGTCCGAGGGGTGGGAACAGCACGGACGGGCCGCGGTGGTCGAGGCCGTACGCGCGTTCGACACCGAGTTCCAACGGACCTCGGCGGTGCTCGAGGCGTTGCCCGCGCACCACTTCACGCGCTTCGAGCACCTGGCGCAGAGCATCCGCGACGCCGCCGCCAGCGCGCGCGTGGCGGTGGTGCCGCTGTGGCTGGCCGCCAGCGGGGGCTTCGGCTTCCGGGTCGACGACGTGCAGTACGTCGGCTACGGCCTGCAGAGCGAGCACGTCTTCGAGCGCACGGCCGAGCGCGTCGGCGACGTGGCGCGGCGCGTGAAGGCGCTGGCCGACCCGAACCGGCTTCTGGCGCTGGCGCTGGTGTCGACGTTCGGCGGCATGCGCCCGACCGTGGGCGACCTGGCGCAGCAGATCGGCGTCAGCCAACCGACCGTGAGCGGGCACCTGCGCCTGTTGCGCGACGCCGGGCTGGTCGCGGTCGAGAAACAGGGCAACAAGGCCTACTACCGGCTCGAGCCGGATGCGGTCCGGGCGCTCTTGCACGACCTGGAGGAGACGCTCCTGCGCTGATGGCGGGCCGGCGCGCACCACCGTGCGCTCTCCATAGGCATCGTCCGATAAGGGCTTGACAGCATAGGCATTCTCCTATATATTGATGTCAGGAGGTCGCCGATGCTGCAGTCCCCGAGCCTGATCAAAGCGATCGCAGAAGCCCGCCACGAGGACGTGCGCCGCGCCGTCCGACCCACCCGCAACACCCGCCCCACACGCTAGAATACCCTATCCCCGCGAACCACGGAGGCGCCACCCGGTCGAGCACATCGACCGGGTGGCCGGCTGTCGTGGCGCGCCCCGAGTCGCCGGGGGTCGACGTCAGCTGCATCGGCGCACCGCGATGATGCCGTGATAGCCTGGCACATGCTCACCTCCAGTACCGCCGAGACCGTCCTCCGCGCGGCCCGCCGCGGCGGCGCCGACTTCGCCGACCTCTACGTCGAACGCTGGCGCCGGCGCAACCTCCGCGTGATCGACGGCGAGGTCGAGGACGCCGTCAGCGCCATCGAACAGGGCGCCGGCGTGCGGCTCTTCTTCGGCACCGACGTCGTGTACGCCTACACCAACGACCTCGACGACGCCAGTCTCGGCGACCTCGTGGCGACCCTGGTGCGGCTCCGCGGCAGCGGCGCCAGCGACGGCCAGGTCGACGAGCGCGGCGCCGGCGGTCTCGACCTGCGGCGCCGCGGCCCCCAGGGACTGCACGCGCCACGGATCGCCTTCGATGCCTTCGACAAGTCCTGGCGCCTCGAGCGCCTGCGCGAACTCGATGCGGGCGCCCGCATCGACCCGGCCATCAGCCAGGTCGAGGGCCGGCTGATCGAGTGGGAGCAAGACGTGCTCGTCGTCAACAGCGAGGGCGACTGGGTCGAGGACCGGCGCGTCAGGACGCGCTGCGCCGCGAACGTCATCGCCAGCGAGGGCGATCAGACCCAGACGGGCTTCGTCGGACCCGGCCTGTCGGTCGGCCTCGAGCTCTTCGACCAGAACCCGCCGGCCGACATCGGCGCCGCCGCCGCGCGCCGCGCCCTGACCAACCTGCGCGCCGTGCCCGCCCCCGCCGGCACCATGCCGGTGGTGATCGGCAACGGCTTCGGCGGCGTGATCTTCCACGAGGCGCTCGGGCACCTGGTCGAGACCACCTCCGTGGCCAGGCGGGCCTCGGTCCTGACCGACAAGCTCGGTCAGCAGGTCGCCTCGCCCGCGGTCACTTACGTCGACGACGGCACGACCCCGCACGGTTGGGGCTCGTCGGAGTTCGACGACGAGGGCATGGCCACCGAACGCACCGTGCTCATCGACAAGGGCATCCTCACGTCGTACATGGTCGATCGCTGGGGATCGCTCAAGACCGGCTACCGCCGCACCGGTTCCGGGCGCCGCGAGAACTACACCTACGCCCCCACCTCCCGCATGCGCAACACCTTCATCCTGCCGGGCGACGTCCACGACACGAAGGACCTCTTCCAGGGCATCAGCTACGGCCTCTACGCCAAGGCGATGGGCGGCGGCCAGGTCATGCCCGGCTCGGGCGAGTACAACTTCGCCGTCAGCGAGGGCTACGTCATCCGCCACGGCGAGGTCGCCGAGCCGGTACGCGGAGCGATGCTGGTCGGCAAGGGCCCGGACACCATCCAGAAGGTCGACGCCGTCGCGACCGACCTGAGCACCGAACCCGGCATGTGCGGCAGCCTGAGCGGGTCCATCCCGACCGAGGTCGGCCAGCCCCACCTGCGCGTGAGCGAGATCGTCGTTGGAGGCGAAGCATGACCTTCGAACAGGCCAAGACCGTCCTCGTGCGGCGCGCCAGCGAGCGCGGCGTCGAGGCCGAGGTGCTCGCCACCAGTGGGCGCGAGCTCACCCTGTCCGCCGCCGGCGGTCGCGTCGACGAGATCACCAGCGCCACCCGTGGCGGCGTCGGCGTGCGCGTGGTGCACGAGGGCCGCATCGGCTACGCCTCGAGCGAAGCGCTCGACGAGGCCAGCCTCGCGTGGGTGCTCGACGAGGCGATCGAGAACGCCGCCCTCCAGAGCGCGCGCGGCGCCGTCATGGTCGAGGGGCACGCGCTCGGTCGCTCCGACCTCATCGGCGAGGGGCTGTCGGCCCCGGTCGAACGCAAGGCCGAGGCCGTCACGACGCTCGAGAGCGCCTTGACCGCCGACGAGCGCGTCGACGCGATCGCGTTCGCGCGCTACAGCGAGTCGGAGAGCGAAGCCGTGCTCGGCTCGACCCGCGGCGCCGACGGCGGCTACCGCAACGGCTACGCCGTGTTGATGGCCAGCCCGATCATGCGCCAAGGCGAGAGCGTGAAGCAGGGCTGGGAGATCGACTTCGGCAAGGAGTTCCACGCCATCGACCCGACCCGCACCACGCAGCGGATCTTGGAGAAGGTCGGCCGCCACCTCGGCGCCACGCCGCTCGCCACGGGGCGACACGCGACCGTCTTCGAGCCCGAGGTGGTCGCCACCATCCTCCAGCTGTTGCTGTTCAGCCTGTCGGGCAAGACCGTCGCCGAGGGCAAGTCGCGGCTCGCCCAGCGGCTCGGACAGCCCATCGCCAGCGAGCGCTTCACGCTCGTCGACGACCCCACGCTCGAGAACGGGCTCGCCAGCCGACCCTTCGACGCCGAGGGCACGCCCGCGAGCCGCACCGTCGTGATCGAGCGCGGTGTCCTGCGCTCGTTCCTGCACAACAGCGAGACCGCCCGCCGGACCGGCCAGGCCAACACCGGCCACGCCTCGCGCAGCTACGCCAGCACGCTCGGCGTCGGCGCCACCAACCTGATGCTAGAAGCCGGCGAGGGCGTCTCCCTCGACGACGGCGTCATCGTCACCAACCTCATGGGCGTGCACGCCGGCGCCAACCCCATCAGCGGCGACGTCTCGGTACAGGGCCTGGGCCTGCGGGTCGAGGGGGGCGAGTCGCGACCGGTCGAGAACTTCGCGCTGTCGTTCAACCTGTTCCGGCTGCTCGAACGGATCGAAGCCGTCGGCGCAGAGGTGCAATGGCGTCCCGCCGGCGGCGCGATCGTCGGTGCGCGCAGCCTGCAAGTCGACGCGCTGTCGTTCGCGGGCGCCTGACCCGACGGCGCCGTAGGCCCGAGGACGCGGCGTGATCCGACCACGACCGTGAGGGTGGCCCTGCTCCTCCGCACGCTGCGCTGGACCGCGCTGATCCTGGCCGGCCTGGTGGCGTGGGTAGCCTTCGCTTTCGTCGGGACGGTCCACGACTGGTGGCGCACGCCGATCGCGCCGCGCGGAGACACCGACGCCTTCGCAGCAGCGGCGCGTGTCATGGCCGCTGAGCGACTGCGCGGCAACCTGGCGATGGTCGTCATCCATCGTGGGCAGGCCGTCGCCGACCACTACGCTTCCGTCGACGCCGACGAGCGGATCGGACCCGACACGGTCTTCCAGGTCGCCTCCATGAGCAAGTGGGTGACGGCCTGGGGCGTCCTGGCGCTGGTCGACCGCGGACTCGTCGACCTCGACGCGCCGGTGGAGCGCTACCTCACCCGGTGGCGCTTGCCAGCGAGCGGCTTCGACCACGACGGTGTCACGGTCCGCCGGCTGTTGAGCCATACCGCTGGCCTCGTGGACGGGCTCGGCTACGCCGGCTTCGTGGACCCCGCAGCCGTCCAGCCGCTCGAAGCGTCGCTGGCGCGAGCCGCTGACGCAGGCCTTGGCCGGGACGGCGTCGTGCGCGTGGGGTTCGAACCCGGTGCCGAGTGGCGCTACTCGGGCGGCGGCTACACCGTCCTGCAACTGCTCGTCGAGGAGGTCACGGGGCGAGCGTTCGCCGAGTACATGCGCGCGGAGGTGTTGGAGCCGCTCGGGATGCTCCGCTCGACCTACGAACTCGACGGCGTGATCGACGCCGACCTCGCCGGGCACTTCACCGACGGCGTCCGAGTGCCTCACCGCTCCTTCACGGCCCAAGCCGCGGCGGCCCTGCACACGACCGCGAGCGACTCGACGCGGTTCCTCGCGGCGCACCTCGAGGGTCCTGACGGTGCACCACCCGGACGCGGCGTGGTCTCGGAGCGCAGCCTGACCGAGATGACGACCCCGCACGGGTCGCTGTTCGGCCTCGGCATCTGGGGGCTCGGCCCTCTCCTCTACGGTCCCGTGCTCGGCAGTCCGCACGTGGTCGGCCATGACGGCTTCAACTCGCCCGGCATCAGCACGACGGCACGCCTCGACCTGCACGATGGGTCCGGCATCATCGTCCTGAGTTCCGGCGACCCCGAGCTGGCACCCGACCTGGGCTCAGCGTGGGTCTACCACCACATCGGGAGCCTCGACGTCATCACGCTCAGCGCCGGACTCGGACGCATGGCGACGCTGATCGCCGTCGGCGCTGCCGTGCTGCTCGTCGGCGCGCTCGCGGCGGGACGCACGCGTCGAGCCTGGCGGCGTCGAGCCTGAGCGAGCCGGAGCGGCGCCGACGCCCCGACCACGCGTCACGTGAGCGCGCCCTCGTCCTACGTCACTGAGCGTTCGATGTCACTGAGCGCTGGCGAGGTCGGGCCGAAGCGCGACCGCACCGCGGAGGTAGACGTGCTGCACCTCGTCTTGCCGCAGGTGTGTGTTGATCTGCAGCATCACGCGCACCACCCGCGGCAACCGGCCAGCCACCGGGATCTCCTGGTTGCACAGCAGCGGCACCTTCGTCATCCCCAGGTGGCGCGCGGCCTCGGCCGGGAACGTCGCGACCAGGTCGGGCGTGGTGGTGAAGAAGATCGCCGCGATCGGCTCGAAGTCGTCGATGCCGTTGCGCTCCAACATGGCGCTGAGCAGCTCGCTGGTGGCCTCGAGGATCGCGTCGCTCTCGTCGACCGCGACGGTCGTCGCTCCGCGGATCCCGCGCAACCACAGGGGTCTCGTCATGCGGGGGAGTGTACCAGAGGCGCGACGTCGCTCAGCGCCGGCTCGGACGCCTCCGGGGGCTCGCGTCGCACGTGCTCCGGGACGGCTGCGAGCGCTGCCTCGAGCACCTCGGGGCCCGCACCCGGCCGGTGGGCGCGTTCGCTGATCACGCGCCGGAACGCGCGGGCGCCGGGGCGACCGTTGAACAGCCCCAGCAGGTGCCGCGTGATCGCGCTCAGCGGCGCGCCGTCGGCCAACCGTTCCTCTACGTACGGCAGGTAGCGCCGGAGCGCCTGCTCGCGGTGCGCGGCTGGGCCCGGTCGCCCGAACACCCGCGCGTCGACGCTCGCCAGCAACCACGGGTCCTCGTAGGCGGCTCGGCCGATCATCACACCATCGACGCTGCGCAACCAGGCGAGCGCCGTGCCCAGGTCGCGCACGCCGCCGTTGAGTTCGACGCGCAGCCAGGGGCGCTCGCGCTTCAGCGCCAGCACGCGCTCGGGCTGCAGCGGCGGTACGCTCCGGTTCGCCTTCGGCGACAGCCCCGACAGCCAGGCCTTGCGGGCGTGCACGATCACGCCGTCGACGCCCGCAGCCACCAGCGCGTCGACGAAGCGCCCCAGGTGCTCGTCGTCATCCAAGTCGTCGATGCCGAGGCGGTGCTTCACCGTGACCGGCAGCGAGCAGGCCGCGCGCATGGCGCCCACCGCGTCGGCCACCACCGCCGGCTCGGCCATCAGGCACGCCCCGAAACGGCCGCGCTGCACGCGGTCGCTGGGGCAGCCGACGTTGAGGTTCACTTCGAAGAACCCGCGCTGCTCCGCCAGCACGGCGCAGCGCGCCAACGCCGCGGGGTCGTCGCCGCCGAGCTGCAACACGAGCGGCCGCTCGAGCGGATCGAACGCGAGGTGGCGATCGACGTCGCCGTGCTCGAGCGCGCCGGTCGTCACCATCTCGGTGTAGAGGGTCGCCTCGCGCGTCAGCTCGCGCAGGAAGCGCCGGAAGTGGCGATCGGTCCAGGCCATCATCGGCGCGACGGACAGCCGCGCCGCCGTGCCGCGAGCGCCCGGAGACGCGACCGCGTTCACACCGCGGCGGTGCTCGGCGGGACGCGCTTCGGCTTGCGGAAGGTGATGTCCTCCCACTCCCCCTCCTCCACCAGGCGCAGGTCCGGGTTGCGCTCCCGGAACCAATCCACGATCGACTGCACCAGGTCGTCGGGCGTGCTCGCGGCCGAGGTGACCCCCACCGAGCGCACGCCCTCGAACGCCGCGACGTCGAGGTCGCCTACCCCCTCGACGCGCACCGCGCGCCCGGTGAGGTCGGCGGCCAGCTCCAGCAGGCGCATGCCGTTCGAGCTCGTCGTCGAGGTGACTACCACGAACGCGTCGACGTGGGGGGCGATCTGCTTCACGGCGTCTTGACGGTTCTTGGTCGCGTAGCAGAGGTCGTCGCGCGAGGGCAGCACCAGCTTCGGGAAGCGGTCGCGCAGGATCGCGATGGTGCGCATCGTGTCGTCGACCGACAGCGTGGTCTGGGTGAGCACCACCACCCGCTCCGGATCGGGGACCTCGACGGTGTGCGGATCGGCCAGCTCCGGCTCGGGGTGGCGGTTGCCCACCACCGACACGACCGTGGTCTGCTCCGGGGCCTCGCCGCGCGTGCCGATCACCTCTTGGTGCCGCACCGAGTCGCCGATCAACAGGATGTGGTAGCCCTCGCGGGCGTACTTCAGCGCCTCGCTGTGCACCTTGGTGACGAGTGGGCAAGTGGCGTCGATGGTGGTGAGGCCCAGCTCGTTCGCCTGGGATCGCACCGCGGGGCTGACGCCGTGCGCGCTGAACACGACCGTGTCGCTGACACTGCCGCCGGCCTCGCGCCGGACCGCCTCCAAGTCGGCGAGGTCCTCGACGAAGTACACGCCGTGCGCCCGCTCGAGTCGCTCGACCACCGTCGCGTTGTGGACGATGGCGTGGTAGACGGCAAGGTCGCCGTCGCCGCGTTCGCGCTGTTCCGCGGCCGCCTCCTCGACGGCCTCGATCGCCATCACGACGCCGGCGCAGAAGCCGCGTGGTTTGGCCAGGTGCAGGGTTTCGACCATGCGCGCATGCTAGCAGCGCGCCGACGCGCACGCGGTCGCGTCGCAGCGCGTGTGCGCTCGAGCGCGGTTGACACCTCCTCGCGGACGCGTGGTACCCTGCTCGTCGCCCTGCGAGAGCGGGCGATTAGCTCAGTCGGTTAGAGCGCGTCGCTGATAACGACGAGGTCGGTGGTTCGAATCCACCATCGCCCACCACGACACGACCCCAGGCTTACGGGCCTGGGGTCGTCTCCGTTCGGTCGCGGCGACGTGCCGCGCGCCGCCGGAGCCAGCTGGCTGCGCCGGGGTGGCGGCGCTCAGCGACTCACGGAGAACACCGTGCGACGAGCACCGAGTTCGAGCGGCAACCGGAAGGTGGCCCCACCGCGCTGCACCGTGAGCACCACGGTCTCGCCGATCGTCTTCGTACGCACTTCTGCGATCAGGTCGGCGAAGGTGGGCGTGGCCACACCGTCGACGGCGACGATCACGTCGGCGTCGGGCTCGCTACCGACGCGGTTGCCCTCGTCGTCGAGCAGCGGCCGCACGGCCAGGCTGCGCAGGCCGGCGCGATCGGCGGGCCCGCCGGGCGCCACGTTCACCACGATCGGTCCCGGCCGTGGCCCCAGGTCGACCTCGCTGTCGCCTGGCTGGTAGTCGTAGCCGCTCTGCCACGAGAAGCCGATCACCGGCACGTCGCGCTCCGCGCCCTCGGCCAGCGCCATCACCAGGTCGCTGGTCGCTTCGACCGGTACCGCGTACGACGCGAAGTCACGCGGCAGCGGGATCCCGAGCAGGAACGGTGGCAGGTTGCCGGAGCTGGCCATGCCGGTCGGGTTGAACGAGATGTAACTGACGACGCCGACCGCCTCTCCCTTGGCGTTCACGACGGGTCCGCCCGAGTCGCCCGGCGCGAGCGAGGCGGTGAGTTCGATGGTCGACTCCGCGAAGTCCGCACGGCCCGGCCGCACGCCCAGGCGCGTGACGCGCCCGGCGCGAGGCTGCAAGAAGTCGCCGCGCGAGTTGCCGATCGCCACGATCTCGGCGCCCGGGTTCGGGAGCGCCGACGCGAGCGGGATCGAGGGCACCAGGCCCTCGACCTCGGCGCGCATGACGGCGAGGTCCATGAACGCATCGAACCCGATCAGGCTGAGCGGGTACTCGACCCGGTCGGGATCCACGCCGACGAAGCGCACCTCGCCGCAGTCTTGCGTCGAGCCGGAGGCGTCGACCACGTGATACGCGGTGAGCACCAGGCCCGAGGGGTCGAAGAAGAAGCCGCTGCCGACGCCCAGCACCTGCCGGGCGAACTGACCGCTGCAGCGCGCCTCGACGCGCAGCGTGCCGGGGCGCGCCACCTCGTACGCCTGCGCCATCGCACCGGTCGGGGCGACCACCGGCGGCGGCGAGGCTTGCACGTGCTGCAACACGGGCTCGGGACGCTGCACCCACGGCAGCGCGATCCACACGAGCAGCGCGAGCAGCGCGAGGGTGAATGGCCGCACGGCGGGCCGCCGCGGCCGCGGGGCGGCTGCCTGCGCTGCCCCTTCGAGACGCCAAGGATCATCCATGACTGAGGCTACTCGGTCCGCGGCGACGAGCACTGCGAACCAGAAGACAGTGGGCGGCCTGGGCCGGTCGGTTGGTACCATCGCACATGCCAGCCAACGCCCACCAGGCGCCAACGCCTGCCGATCGACCGACCCCCGACCTCGCCGCCGACCTGCGCGACGTGGCCGACCTCCTGCGCGCCTGGGAGGCGCCGATCGTCGTGCTCGCCCACGTCGACCCCGATGGCGACGCGTTGAGCAGCGTGCTGACCATGGCGCGCGCCCTCCGTCGGCTCGGCAAGCGCGTGCACGCCCCACTCGCACCACCACGCTACCTGGCCTTCCTGGCCGAGCCCGGCGAGCTCGACGAGCCGCTGTCCGAGCTCCCCGACGGGAGCCTGGTGCTGCTCCTCGACACCGGTCCGGCCCGCGCGACGGGTGCACCGCTGGAGGGCGCGGCGCTGCTCGTGAACCTCGACCACCACCCCGGCAACGAGGGCCCGGCCGACGTGCTGGTGGTGCGGCCCGAGTTGGCCGCGACGGCGATCCTGGTCAAGCACCTGGTCGACGCCCTCGGTCTCGCCTGGGACGCCCACCTCGCCACGCCCTGCCTGTGCGGCATCCTGACCGACACCGGCAC
Source organism: Trueperaceae bacterium (assembly GCA_003556805.1). Taxonomy (GTDB): domain Bacteria; phylum Deinococcota; class Deinococci; order Deinococcales; family Trueperaceae; genus CSSed10-48. The sequence continues at coordinate 15,875 of PWQI01000156.1, forward strand.
CTTCCGCTACGCCAACACCGACCGCCACACGCTCGCCGTCGCCGGCGAGCTCATCGACGCCGGGGTCGACTACGCCGACCTGACCGACCGGTTGCAGTGGCGCCACCCGGCCTACTTCGCGCGCCTAGCCGCCGTGCTGGCCACGATGCGCACCTCTCATGACGGCGCCCTCGTGACGATCCGTCAGACGCTCGCGCTGCGCTCCGCGCTCGCCGGCGACGACGACAGCGACGACTTCGTCGGCGTCGTGCGCTACGCCGAGGGGACCCGCATCGCGGTCTACCTGCGCGAGACCGACGAGGGCGTGAAGCTGAGCCTGCGCAGCCGCGACGGCGTGTCGGCGCGGCGCGTCGCCGAGGCGCTCGGCGGCGGTGGTCACGAGGTCGCGGCGGGTGCACGGCTGGCCGGCGTCGATCTCGACGAGGCCGAGGCGCGGCTGCGCCGGGCCGTCGCCAGCGAACTGGAGCGCGTCGGCTCAGCCTGACGGGCGGCGCCGGCCTCATGGGCGGTGCCCGGCCTGACCGGCTGCCACCAGCCTGACGGCCGGCGCCTGACCCACACGCCTCGGCTCCGACCGAGCACGCGACGGCCGCGACCCGGTGCCACGCCCGCCGCCGAGCCGAGCGGCGTATCCTGAACGCCGTGCTGCAGTCCATCGAGCTGCGTGACTTCGCCATCGCCGACGACGTCGTCGTCAAGCTCGCCCCGGGGTTCAACGTCCTCACCGGCGAGACTGGCGCGGGCAAGTCGCTCGTGATCGATGCGCTCGCGCTCGCGATCGGGGGGCGCGCCGAGTCGGCGGTGGTGCGCGCGGGGGCGGAGCACGCACTCGTGCAACTCACCTTCGGCGACGGCGCGCCCGTCGCGAGCGCCGCGCGGCGCGTGGCGCTCAGCGGCCGCAACCTCGCCCGCCTCGACGGCGAGGTCGTGACCGTAAGCGAGCTCCAGACCGCGCTCGAGAGCGTGGTGGGCATCTTCGGTCAGCACGCGTTCCGCACCCTGCTCGAAGGGCGCGAGCAACGCGGCCTGCTCGACCGGCACCTCGACCCTGCCGGCGCCGCGGCGGCGCGTGACTACGCCCTGGCGCACGCCGCGTTCGTCGACATCGAGGCGCGCTTGCGCGAGCGGCGCGCGGCCGCCGGCGACCGCGAACGCCGGCTCGAGCTCCTGCGCTACCAGATCGACCAGATCGACGCGGCCGCGCCGCGCGTCGGTGAGGAGAGCGAGCTCGACGCGCTGCTGGCGACGCTGCGGCACGCCGAACGCGTACGCCAGGGCGCGGCCGACGCGCTCAAGGGGCTCTCCGTCGGCGACCCGGCCGCCCTCGACGCGCTCAACCACGCCCGCCGCTCGCTCGAGGGCGCGGCCCGCCACGCGGCCGCCCTCGAAGCGCTCGCCCGCGACCTCGCCACGGTGGTCGACGGTGCGAACGCCGTCGCCTCCGAACTCGAGGCCTTCCTCGACGACTTCGACGCGGATCCTGCCGCGCTCGATCGGGCCGAGGCGCGCCGCGCGGCGCTCGACCGCCTGTTCCGTACCTACGGGCCCGACAGCGCCGCCGTGCTCGCCGAACGCGAGCGCCTGGCCGCCGAACTGAGCGACCTCGCCGCGATCGAGAGCGACCTACAGGCCCTCGAGCACCAACGCGAAGGGCTCCGCACGCGCCGCGCCGCCGCGGCCGAACGCCTGAGCGCAGCGCGCCAGCGCGCCAGCGAGGCGCTCGGACCGAGCGTGAGCCGGGTGCTCAGCGAGCTCGCGATGGATGGAGCCGTCTTCGACGTCGCGCTCGATCCGCTCGAGTCGCTCGGCGCGCACGGCGCCGAGTCGGTCACGTTCCGGCTGGCGGCCAACGTCGGCGAGCCGGCGGCGCCGCTCGCCTCGGTGGCCTCGGGCGGCGAGCTCTCGCGCGTGATGCTCGCCCTGCACACGGCCGCGGGCAGCGACCGGCCGGTGCTGGCGTTCGACGAGGTCGACGCCGGCGTCGGCGGCGGGACGGGGCGCGCCGTCGGGCGGCTGCTGCGACGCCTGGCGCAGGGGCGTCAGGTGCTCGTCGTCACCCACCTGGCGCAAGTCGCCGCGTTCGCCGACCATCACCTGCACGTCGCCAAGGTGACCGAGGAGGGCCGCACGCTCACGCGGATCACCGAGCTCGCGGGCGAGGACAGGGTGCGCGAGCTCGCGCGCATGCTCGCCGGCGAGGACGGACCCACCGCCAGGCGCCACGCCGAGGAGCTGATCGGAGCGTCGCGCTGACGCAGTCCGATGCCGTATGTCCCGGGGCCGCAGCCGCTACACTGAGGCAACCGGACGAAGCCGCGGGGTGCGGGAGGTCCGCACGTCACCCGCTTTGCTCGCCGGAGGGGAGCGTGCATGGACGTAAAGGTGGTACTCAGTTCGGACGAGATCATCCGGGGCCTGAAGCACTATCGGCGCATCGCCAAGCAAGACGTGCTTCGGGCCTCCGAAACGAAGGACCCGGATGCGTTCCGACGCCACGCCGAGGCTCGTCGTGAGGTCTACGCGGCCCTGTCCGAACTGGCCGAGCACGAGCTGCCCGGCGACGTCGTCGCCGAAGCGTTGCGGCAGTACCAGTCGCTCCCCTTCGTCACCGGGAGCGAAGACCCCGCCCACGTCGAGCTGAAGGGGCGCGAGAACGCGCTCGAGAACTTCTTCCTGATGATCGGCCTAGAGCCGAAGGTGCGGCGCGAGGTGCGCAGCCAGCGCCCGGCGCTCGGCACCGAGCCGAGCCTCGGCCACGCGGTCGGAGCCGAGGGGGGCGCCAGCCAGATCGTCTGAGACGACGTCCCTGCGCAGCGCCGCGCGGCGTTCGAGGCGGCCGTCGCTGCGTGGTAGCGTGTTCGGAGTGGACTTGGCCGACCTCGAACGCCGCGCCGCCGACAAGCCGGCGGCACTCGCAGACCTGTCCGACACGCTCGTCTTCGGTGAGGGCGACCCAGACGCCGATCTGATGATCGTCGGCGAAGCGCCGGGCGAAGAGGAAGACCGCAGCGGACGCCCGTTCGTCGGGCGCGCAGGGCAGCTCCTCGACCGCATCCTCGCCAGCGCCGAGATCGACCGCGACGAGGTCTACATCACCAACATGGTCAAGTACCGGCCGCCGGGCAACCGTGCGCCGACGCCCGCCGAGACCGACGCGAGCCTCCCCATCCTGCTGGACCAGATCCGACTGATCCGGCCGCAGGTGATCGTGACCCTCGGCAACACCCCGACGCAGTGGTTCCTCGGCAGCAAGGACGGCATCACCCGGACGCGCGGCCGCTGGTTCGACTGGCACGGCGTACGCGTGTTCCCGATGTACCACCCCGCCTACCTGCTCCGGAACGGCAGCCGCGAGCGCGGCAGCCCCAAGTGGCAGACGTGGGAAGACGTGCGGGCGCTGAAGGTCGCGCTCGTCGCGCTCGGCCCGAAACCGGCCACGCTCGTGGTCGACACCGCCGAGCAGGAGGGGCTCTTCTGATGAGCGATCCGCGCTTCATCGGCCTGGTCGCGTCGCTGCGCAGCTCTGCGCAGGCCGCGCTGGGCGAGACCGACTCGCCGATGCTCCACCGTTTGGCGCGCGACGGCGCCCTCCAGCGCCGCACCGCAGAGCGCGCCCTGGCGCTGCTCGACATGCTCGCCGAGAAGACGCATGGGCACCTCGACGAGACCGAGCGTGCCGCCCTCCACGACGCCCGCTCGAGCCTGCACGCCCGCATCGCCGAACTCGCGGGCACGGCGCCAGGTGAAGCGTCGCCCGGCGGCCCGGGCGGCGACGCCGAGCGCGGCCCGACCAACTGAGCCGTGCGCTGCGTCGTGCAACGCGTGGCGTGGGCCGAGGTCACGGTCGACGGAGACACCGTCGGCCGCATCGAGCGCGGGCTGCTCGCGCTGGTGGGCGTCGGGCCGGACGACGACGATCGGACCGCCCGGGCGCTGGCCGACAAGCTCGCGGCCCTGCGCGTCTTCCCGGACGAACGCGGGCGCATGCACCACCCCGTCGGCGCCGTGGCCGGCGGCGTGCTGGTCGTGAGTCAGTTCACCCTGTTCGGCGACGTCACGCGCGGCAACCGGCCGAGCTTCATCGGTGCCGCCGACCCAGCCGTGGCGGAGCCACTCGTCGCCGCGGTGGCGGCGCGCCTTCGCGACGCGCACACGCTGACCGTCGCCGAGGGCCGCTTCGGCGCGGCCATGGCGGTGGCGTCGCTGAACGACGGCCCCGTCACGCTGGTGCTCGACATCGAACGTTGACGAGCGGTCGGGGATCTAGCCCCGGCGCGCACCCGCAAACGTGCAGCGGAGCGCCTCAACCTCCGGCGCGAACCGCCGCCGGCAGCGCCGTGGCGCCCTCGAAGGCGTTGACCTCCTCGATGAAGCGACGGAACAAGTAGTTGGCGTCGTGCGGCCCGGGGCTCGCCTCGGGGTGGTACTGGACGCTGAACACCGGGTAGCGCAGGTGCGCCATGCCCTCGAGCGTCCCGTCGTTCAGGTTCAGGTGCGTGGCCATGAACTGCCGCCCGGGGATGGAGTCGATCGCCACGGCGTAGTTGTGGTTCTGGCTGGTGATCTCGACCTCGCCCGTGACCACGTTCTTGACCGGCGTGTTGGCGCCGTGATGGCCGTGCTTGAGCTTGTACGTGCGCCCACCGACCGCCAGTCCGAGCAGCTGGTGCCCCATGCAGATGCCGTAGGTGGGCAGCAGCCCCAGCAGCTGCCAGACGGTGTCGTGGGCGTACTTCGGGCCGCCCGGATCGCCCGGGCCGTTCGAGAGCACCAAGCCGAACGGGTTCAGCGCCATGATCTGCGCCGGCGTCGTCTGCGCGGGCACCACGATCACCTCGGCGCCGGCCTGCTCGAGCTTGTAGACGATCGAGTGCTTGATGCCGAAGTCGATCACCACCACCCGCGGATCGTCCTTGAAGGTCGGCCGGGCGTAGGGCAGCGGGGTCGTGACCTCGGGCGTCATGTCGCGCCCGTCGATGTCCTCGTGCGCCTTGGCGCGCGCGACCAGGTCGGCCTCGAGCGCGTCGTCGCTCACACCGTGGCGGATCACGCCCTTCACCACGCCGCCGGTCCGCAACCTCCGCGTCAGGGCCCGGGTGTCGATGCCCTCGATCCCGACGATGCCGTGCTGCGCCATGAACGACTGGAGGTCCTGGTTGGCACGGTGGTTGGACGAGGTGCGGCTGAACTCGCGGACGATGAAGCCGCGCGCGAAGGGGCGGTTCGACTCCATGTCGTACACGGACACGCCGTAGTTACCGATGTGCGGGTAGGTCATGGTGACGATCTGGCCGTGGTACGAGGGGTCCGTCAGGATCTCCTGGTAACCGGTCATCGAGGTGTTGAACACCACCTCGCCGATGGTGTCACCCGCTGCCCCGAAGGCGTAGCCGTAGTACACGGTGCCGTCCTCGAGGGCGAGTACGGCGGGCGGCTTGCGAACGAGCGACATGCGGCACACCTCCGGCGCGGATGCTAGCACGCACCAGGGCCGTCGCGCCCTACGTCGTGACGCCGCGCGTCCGCCGACCGCGGTACGCTTGTTCCCGGAGGTGGGGCCCATGCCAGAGACCCCCCGCAACGTCGTCACGGACGACGAGCACGACGCTACGCGCGACGACGCGCACGACGCTCCTCGCGACGACGCGCCCGGACTGTACATCCAGATGTTCAGCCTGCACGGGTTGATCCGCGGCCGCGACCTCGAACTCGGCCGCGACGCCGACACCGGCGGCCAGACCAAGTACGTCGTCGAACTGGCCGTGGCGCTCGGCGAGCGGCCCGAGGTCGCCCAGGTCGACCTGTTCACCCGGCGCATCGACGACCCGCGCATCTCGGACGACTACGACGTCCCCATCGAGCCGCTCTCGGAGCACGCGCGCATCGTGCGGCTGCGCTGCGGCGGTGGGCGCTACCGGCGCAAGGAGTTGCTGTGGCCGTCCCTCGACGCGTTCGTCGACGAGGTGCTGCGCTTCAACCGTGAGCAAGAGCGCTGGCCCGACCTGGTCCATGGCCACTACGCAGACGCCGGCTACGTCGCGCGCCACCTGTCGAGCTACCTGAACGTCCCGCTGGTGTTCACCGGCCACTCGCTCGGCCGCAACAAGCTGCGCGTGCTGAAGGGCGCCGGGGTCGACGAGGCGGCCATCGACGAGCGCTATCACATCCACCACCGCATCGGCGTCGAGGAGAGCCTGCTGCGCGACGCCGACCTGGTGATCGCCAGCACGACCCACGAGGTCGAGCGCGGTTACGAGCTCTACGACGCGTCGAAGGACGCGACCTTCGAGGTGATCGCCCCGGGCGTCGACGTCGAGCGCTTCTACCCCTACTACCACGCCCTGGACGAGGGCCACGACCCCGGCGAGGACATCCGCCGCGCCCGCGTGCGGATGCGCGAAGAGATCGCGCGCTTCCTGAACCGCCCCGAGAAGCCGCTCATCCTCGCGATCAGCCGCCCCGACAAGCGCAAGAACATCGAGGGGCTCATCACCGCCTACGGCGAGGACAAGGAGCTGCAGTCGATCGCCAACCTGGCGATCTTCGCCGGCGTGCGCAAGGACATCCGCGACATGAGCGACAACGAGAGCGAGGTCCTCACGGAGCTGCTCCTGCTCATGGACCGCTACGACCTCTACGGCAAGCTGGCGCTGCCGAAGAAGCACGACCCCGACACCGACATCCCGGTGCTGTACCGGCTCGCGGCCGCCTCGGGCGGCGTGTTCATCAACCCGGCGCTGGTCGAGAACTTCGGGATCACGCTGATCGAGTCCTCGTCGGTCGGCCTGCCGGTCGTCTCGACCGGCCACGGTGGGCCCCAGGACATCATCGGCGCGTGCCAGAGCGGCGTCTTGATCGATGCCCGCGACGGCGAGCAGATCCGCCGCGAGCTCAAGCGCGTGCTGGTCGACCGCGAGGCATGGGAGGCGTACTCGCGCAACGGCGTCGAGGGCGTGCGCAAGCACTACGCCTGGACCGCCCACGCCGAGCGCTACCTCGAGGTGATCGCGCCCCTCCTGTCGAGCTCGCAGGAGTCTCTGGCGGCGGCCCCCTGGCGCTCCGGGATCGCCCGCACCCTGCGCGACGCGAAGCGCCTGCTCGTCTCCGACATCGACCACACCCTGATCAAGGACGACGACGACGACACCAGCGGCGACCCTGACGCACTCGCCCGACTCGGCGAGGCGCTGGCCGCGGCCGACGTGGCCTTCGCCATGGCCAGCGGACGTTCGCTCGAGTTGGTCGAGGCAGCCCTCGACAGCCACGACCTGCCCTCGCCGTCGATCGTGATCAGCAGCGTGGGCAGCGAGATCCACTACGCCGGCGGCGACCCCGCCGAGCGCCACTGGATCCCGGACCGGGGCTACGCGCGCCATCTCGAGCACAACTGGGACCGCGACGCGGTCCGTGCGGCGCTGGCCGAGGTCGAGGGCCTACGACCGCAGGACGACGAAGCGCAGCGGCGCTTCAAGCTGTCGTACTACCTCGACGACGCGGGCGGCGTCGAGCGCGTCAAGGAGGCGCTGAAGCGCGCCGACCTGCGCGCGAACGTGATCTACTCGCACGACGCGTTCCTCGACGTGCTGCCGGTGCGCGCCAGCAAGGGCAAGGCGGTGCGGTACCTGAGCCAGAAGTGGGGCTTCGCACCACAGCACATCGCGGTCGCGGGCGATTCGGGCAACGACGAGGAGATGCTGCGCGGCCCGTTCCGGGCGATCATCGTCGGCAACTACGCGCCCGAGCTCGAGCACCTCAAGGGCAAGCGCGGCGTCTACACGGCCGACGCGGCGTACGCCGCGGGCGTGATCGAGGGGCTTCGACACTGGTCGTTCGTCCCGCGCGGCGACGGCTGAGC
>PWQI01000099.1 GCA_003556805.1 Trueperaceae bacterium
AGAACATGTTCGCCTTCAAGTACGAGGACGAGATCATGCTCGTCGACGGCGGACTCGCCTTCCCCGATGCCGACATGCTCGGCGTCGACATCATCGTCCCGAAGATCGACTGGGTGGTCGAACACGCCCACATGATCAAGGGCTGGGTCCTCACGCACGGCCACGAGGACCACATCGGCGGCCTCCCCTACATGCTGCGGCTGCTGCCGAAGATCCCCATGTACGGCGCCAAGCTCACGCTCGGGCTGCTGCGCGGGAAGTTCGACGAGTTCAAGCTCTCCGAGAACGACGTCGACCTCATCGAGGTCAGCTCCGACGAGCGCATCAAGATCGGCCAGCACTTCACCGTCGACATGTTCCGCATGACCCACTCGATCCCCGACAACTCGGGCTTGATCATCCACACCCCCATCGGGCGCATCGTGCACTCGGGCGACTTCAAGCTCGACTACCACCCGGCCGACGGCAAGACCAGCCACCTCGCCAAGATCGCCGAGGCGGGCCGCGACGGCACGCTGCTGCTGATCGCCGACTCCACGAACGCCGAACGTCCCGGCTACACCGGCAGCGAGCACGACGTGATGCTGGCCGTGGACCAGATCGTCGCGAACCGGACCGGACGCGTGATCGTCACCACCTTCAGCTCCCACGTCCACCGGCTCCAGAACTTCGTGCGCGTGGCGGAGAAGTACAACCGCCGCGTGGCGATGGAAGGCCGCTCGATGGTCAAGGCCCTGCGCATCGCGCACGAGCTGGGCTACATCGAGGCGAAGCACCCCTTCGTCGAGATGGACAAAGTCGACGGCATCCAAGACGACAAGCTGCTGGTGCTGTGCACCGGCTCGCAGGGCCAACCGATGGCTGCGCTGTCGCGCCTCGCCGCGGGCACGCACCGCAAGATCACCCTCAAGCCCGGCGACACGGTGATCATGTCCTCGAACCCGATCCCGGGCAACGAGGAGGCGGTGAACCGCGTCGTGAACCAGCTCTACGAGCGCAACGTCGAGGTGCTCTACCCGCCGAACCACAAGGTGCACGTATCGGGCCACGCCAGCCAGCAGGAGCTGATGCTGATCCACGACCTGGCGCGCCCGCGCTTCTTCATCCCCTGGCACGGCGAGCCGCGCCACTCCGTGCACCACGCTCGCCTGGCGGCCTCGATGCCGCGCCCACCGCAGAAGACGATCATCCCGCACAACGGCGACGTGATCGAGCTGACCAAGGACGACATCAACATCGTCGGCAAGGTCGACGCGGGGCTCATCTACATAGACTCCGTGGGTAAGTCGAGCGACCCGATCGACGAGCCGATCATCCGCGACCGCAAGGCGCTGTCCGAGGAGGGCGTCGTCGTGATCATGGCCGTCGCCTCGAAGAAGCCGAGCGTCGAGGTGATCACGCGCGGCGTCGCGTCGGGCGGCAACGGCGTCACCGCCGAGATCGAGCGCCTCGCGCTCGAGGCCCTCACCCGCGGCGTGCGCGAGAAGCGCCGCCTGCAGGACATCCGCGACGACATCTTCTACCCGGTCAGGCGCTACATCCGCAAGGCCACCGGCCGGAATCCTTTGATCCTGCCAACGGTGTTGGAAGGCTGAGCCAGACCGTCGCCGGTGGCCCGGCGAGGGGCCGCAACCCGCTCATCCTGCCGACGGTGCTGGAGGCATGACCGACCTTCCCCGTCGCCCGGCGACGGGATCTGAAAGACCTGGACCGTGCCTTCGTGGCGCGGTCCAGTTCTGTCGCCGATGGTTCAGCGCTGCGCGCCGGTGGGCCACACTCCAGTCAGGAACGTCTCGACCATCGCGATCACCTCGTCGGTGCGCTCGTTCCACACGTGGTGGCCGACGTCGACGAACTCGCGCCAGGCGAGGTTCGGCACCACCTCGGTGTAGGCGCGTACGCCCGCGAGCGGCCACGCCTCGTGGTCGCCGTAGAGGAGCAGGACGGGCGGCTCGACGCCGCTGAGCTCGTGACGCCAGTCCCATGCGCCGAAGGAACCGAAGATCCCCTCGAACACGAGCGGGAGCACGTTGTGTGGGTGCCAGTTCTCGTACTGGCAGAGATTCGCCACCTCGAAGCGGGCGTAGTTGTCGATGTCAACGTACGATCCCGAGAACGCCACACGGTTCTCCAACACGCAGAACGTGTACGCCTCGCTGCGGTCGCGCCCGTCGGCGCGCATCGCGTCGAGTTCTGCCTCTTGGGCCGTGAGATCGCGGACGATCGGGTTGTCAGGCTCGCCCATCAACTCGGCCGCGATCGCCAGCGGCGCCATCGAGATCACGCCTGCCACCGAACCTGGGTGCCGCGCGGCGTACAGCATGCCGACCGGGCCCCACAGCGAGCCACCGAGGTAGTACACCCGTTCAGCGCCGAAGTGCCGCCGCATGGCCTCCGCATCCACCAACTCATGGTCGAGACCGACGCGCGCGAAGTCGTCGGGCCGGTCGGAGAGGCCGAAGCCGCGGGCATCCCACAGCACAGCGTCGACGCGCTCGAGCAGCGGCGCGAAGGTCGTGACCATCTCGGAGCGCATCGGGCTGAAGAGGACGGGCGTCCCGGTACCGAAACGCTGGTAGAAGAGCCGTATGTCGTCCTCGACCTGGAGGAACCCCGACTCGGTGGGCCGTGGTTGAGCGACGGCCAGGACCGTGGCGGTCAGGGCGAACACGGCGATGGCGGTTCGGATGACGATCGCGTGGCGCATGGTGGCTCCCTCGCTGGTGGTATCGGACGCGAACGTCCGAGGGGAGCGTAGGGATCCGGGCGTGAGGTGAACGTGATGTCCGAGTCGGGGCGCACGGGAGCGCGCGTCAGGCCGGTTCGCGCGCCGCCCACCAGCGCTGCACGTGCTCGAGCGACGTCACCGTGTCAGCCCGTCCTTCGGCGATGAGGTCGTCCTCGATCAACAGGGCGTCGTTCCGGCGCTGCTGGCAGTCCCAACCGGCCACCGGCAGCGAGCCGCCGTTGCGGTAGAAGCCGACGAGACGCTCGAGCGGCGCCTCGTAGAGCACCGTCACCTCCGCGCAGTCGAGCGCGTAGTCGGTCAGCTCGCGGCCCTCGACGAGGGTGACGTACACGTCCTGGAACTCCCGGTCGACGGCACCGTCCGGGTAGCGCCGCTCGGAGCGCTGCGTGAGCAGGAACTCGATCGCTCCCGGCCGCAGCGTCAGGCCGATCTCCTCCTCCGCCTCGCGCAGCAGGTCGAGCACGGTCTCGCCGGGCCGCACGTGGCCGGCGACGCTCACGTCGACCTTGCCGCCCGCGAGGTCCTTGTCGCGCGAGCGCCGCTGGAGCAGCACGTGGCCGTCGGGGTGCATCACCCACAGGTGGAAAGCGCGGTGCCAGTCGCCGTCCCGATGCACCTCGGCGCGTGCCTTGCTCGCGCCGGTCGGCGCGCCCGACTCGTCCAGGACCTCGAGCACCTCAGTTGCGTCCGACGTCACGCGCATACGATCCCCACGGCCGCGAGCACGCCGAGTGCGGCCTCGGCATCGATGCGCAGGCCGCGCACCCGGTTGTCGCACGGTGAGAGGACCAGGCCCGTGGAGCCGAGCATGTCTGCCGCGCGCAGGTCGCAGCGCCGGATCTCCGCACCCGTGACGTCGAGGTTGCGCAACGGCACCTCACGCAGGTCGCAGTCGACGAAGACGGCTTCGCGCGCTCGCCCTCCCTCGAAGCGGCAGGCGCGGAGGTCCAAGTCGCGGAAGCTGGTCAGCCCCACATCGCAGTCCCGGAAGGTCACGGAGAGCCCGACCGGGTCGCGAGCGGTCGCCTCGAACGCGACGGCCTGCAGCCGACACGACACGAACTCGACCTCGTGCAAGGTGGCGTCGGTCAGGTCGACGAGCGTCATCTCGCAGCGCTCGAAGCGGCAGTCGGTGAGCCGCGCGCCGCGCAGCGACGCCTCCGTCAGGTCGAGGCCGATGAAGCGACAGCCGGTGACGTCGGCGCCTGCGAACGAGAGCCCGCCGGGCAGCGTGCCGACGGCCTCGAGGTCGTCGATGCTGGGTCGGTCCATGTGGAAAGCGTACCGCCTCGTGCTCACGACGTTGAGGCATGCCACGAAAGCATGGCACCTTCGATGGCTCCCGCATCGTCGACGCCCGACCGCTCACAGCGATCGGGCGTCGACGTACCGCGTCCGTGAGCAGTGCGTGCTGCGGCCGTCACGCCATGTAGTACTCCCACGCGATCCGGTCAGGGTCCTTGAAGGCGACGTAACGCTTGCCGAGCGTCTCGTCCGTCTTGACGCCGGTGTTCTCGATGCCTGCTTCGGTGAGCGCGGCCGCGGTCCGCTCGAGCTCCTCCTCGGACTCGCAGGCGAGCGCGATGTGATCCAGGCCGACGCGGAACGGGCTGAAGGTGTCGTCGGGCTCCGTCGACGCGTCCGGCCCGCGCACACCGATGGCCGTCCCACCCGCCATGAACAGGAAGAGGTCCGGCGAGTCGAGCACGAGTGGGAACCCGAGCGTGTCGATGTAGAACGTTCGGGAACGCGCTACGTCGCTCGAGCGCAGCGCCACGTGGTGAACACCTGGAGTCTTGATGCCGATGGCCATGACCTACCTCCTTCGCAGATCATGGTACTCGCCGCCCATCCACGGTGGCCCGGGTCGCTACCCGTACGCCGACGAGTACCGGGGCACACGAGCTGAACCACTACATCACGTTGACGCCGCAGGCGCGCGGCGCGTATCCTGACGAGCGTTGCGGCGACGCGGCGACTGCGGGGTGTAGCGCAGCCTGGTAGCGCACTTGACTGGGGGTCAAGTGGTCGCTGGTTCAAATCCAGTCACCCCGACCAGCAAGGAATGCCGTCCAGGACGGCGCCAGGAATCGGGAGCGGCCCCGCAAAGCGGGGCCGCTCCCGTTCATCGGCTCGCCCGTGCCTCGCCTCGTCGCTGTCTCAGTGAACCGGACTGGTTCTCGTAGAGACGCTGCGCTCACGCAGCCGGGCTCAGAACCGATCGCTCAGCGCGTGGAACGGGCTGCGTTCGCCACCCAGAGCGCGCAGCGCCCGCAGTGCGGTGTCGTCGCCCTCGAGCAAGCCGGCGTACCTGAGCGCGCCCGGCGTGGCGCCGCCGCCGACGAGCAGCGGCAGCGCCCGCACGTCGGCGTGCACGTCGGCGGGGCCCGATGCGGGCGTGACGGTGCAGCCCTCGCCGTCGGCGGCAACGCGCCACGTGCCGTCGTTCCAGGGGGCTATGCCGTCGACGACTCGAAGCGTCACGGGCGCGACGGAGTCTGGGAACGGGAGACCCCGCAACGCCGCCGCGACGTCGACCACACGCACCATGCGGGTGCCGTGCGCCGGGACGGCGTGCCCGTCGCTCCACGACCAGGCCAGGTCACTGTCGCGCGGGACGTCGACGACCACGCGCTCGGCCTGGCCGTTGTAGGCGCACAGCAGCCGCAGCAGCGCCGCGTAACCGGCCGCGCTGCACCAGAGCGCGTCGTGCACCACGAGCGTCGTGCTGTCGGGCCCCTCGGAGCGCAACTGCAGGACCGCGTAGGCATCGCCGAGGTCGAAGGCCGCGCCGCGGTCACCCGCCGCGGGCCGGAGGTCGCCCCAGCAGTCCCAGGGACCAGTGGTGCGGGCGTTGGTGAAGTTCCAGAGAGCGGCGCAGCGCCGGTAGAGCGGTGCCAGCGCCGCCCTGAGCGGACCCTCGAGGGCGACGGCGTTGGTGGTGCTCGGCGGCCCAAGCGCAGCGATGGGCAGACGCAGGCGTACGCCCGTCGGGAGCGCCTGCCACCCGAGCCGCTCGTAGAAGCGCGGGTCGAACGGGTAGAGCATGCTCCAACCGGTGCCTTCGTCGCGCGCGCGCTCGAGCAGCCGCACGAGCAGGCGTCGGGCCACGCCGCGACGGCGGGCAGACGGTTCGGTCTGCACGGCGCCGATCCCGAGCAGGCGACGCGGCAGGCCGGCCACGAAGGTCTCGAAGCGGTGCCCGGCGGCGCTCGAGACCAGCCGCCCGGCGCCGTCGAAGGCGCCGATCGTCGAGGGCATGCGCTCGCGGAAGGCAGCGTCGGTCTCCGCATCGTCGGGGAAGCCGAAGGAGTGGTCGCGCAGTGCCCGGTACGCGCCGACGTCGTCGGCGGTCAGGTCGCGCACGGCGTACGCGGCAGCGCCGGTCGACGCTGACACTGCCTCGGGCGTCGTCACGGTGCGACCACGGCAGCGACATGGGACGCCCGACGTTGGTCCGCAGCCCCATCGTGGTCTCGGCGAGCTCGACCCCCTCGAGTGGGCACACCCAACCGAGGAGCACGGCTTCCAGCACGCGCCTGCGCTCGCCGTTCATCGGGGCCGACAGCCCGACGGCCCTCGCCGTGGCGGCGGGGATCGCCCGACCGTCCTCGCGCAGGACCGCTGAGGACGCGTGGCTCGAAGGCATCGACGCTCATGGCTGCGAGTTTACCACCGTCGCCCAGCGCTCCCTTTCCACGGCGGGTTCTGGTCGGTGTTACGCGCCGGGCGGCGCTCCGGAGACCAGCGCCTCGCCATGGGCGCCATGACCAGCAGCCGTCACGGTAGGGTCATGCGGTCCGAGCCGACGGCCGCACGGGCCGATCCCGGCTATCCTGACGGATCGCGACGCGTGACGGCGCTGCAGCCGTCGGCGCGATCGTCCACATCCGCTCGCACAGGAGATCCATGTCCTCTTCCACAGCCCGCGGCTACCTCGTTCACCTCTACACGACGTCGACCCTGTTCTTCGTGGTCCTGGCCGTGCAGTGGATCCTCGACAGTCGCTACGAGTGGGCGCTCATCGCGCTGGCGATCACGGTGGTGATCGACGCCACCGACGGCGCCCTGGCACGCAAGCATCGCGTCGCGCAGACCGTCCCGAACATCGATGGCTCGTTGCTCGACAACGTCATCGACTTCGTGTCCTACGTGTTCCTGCCGCTCCTGTTCCTCATCCACGCCGAGTTGCTGCTGCAGCCGGTCACGGCGTTCGCCACGCTGCTGGCGTTCAGCTCCGCGTACGGCTTCTCACGGACCACCGCGAAGCAGAGCGACGAGGGCTTCTTCGTAGGGTTCCCGTCGTACTGGAACGTCGTCGTGTTCTACGCCTTCCTCCTCGACTTCACGCCCGCGTTCACGACGGCGCTGGTCGTCGGCCTCAGCCTGCTCGTCTTCACGGGCGTCCGGTTCCTGTACGTCACTCGCCTGCCCCGCGGACGCACGCTCCACCTCGTCTTGGGGAGCCTGTGGGGTGCGACCGCGTTGGCCGCATTGTTGGTCGAGGCGGGCCCGTTGCGGAGCGGCCTCGCCTACGCCTCGTTGACCTACGTGGTCTTCTACGTCGTGCACTCGGTCGTCCTGGACGTGCAGAGCCGGCGAGCGCGCGCGTCGCGACCCTTGCGGCCGGCCGACGTGAACGACTGACGGCGGGGGCCCGAGCGAGCGATGCCGACACCCGACACGACCATCGGCGAGCGCTCGCGCCGAACGCGCGGCGTGCTTCGTGCGACCGCGATCGGGGTGTGGGCGGTCGTGCTCGTCGCGTTCTGGTACGGCGCCCGCCAAGCCGACCTGGGTCCGCTCGATTACCTGTTGGTCGGGATCGAACAGGTCGCTGCCCACCCTTGGGCGGCGGCGTGGGTGTTGGTGCTGTACCTGGCCCGGCCGGTGCTGCTGGTACCGATCACGATCGTGAACCTGGCGTCAGGGTTCGTCCTGGGCGTGTTTCCCGGCGTGGTGCTCGCGCTGGCGGGCACCCTCGCGTCGGCCTCGGTCGGGTACGGGATCGGTCGGCTCCTCGGGTCGCCGCGGCTCGCCAAGGCGCTGCCGGAACGCTGGTCGTTCCTGGGCATGCTGCGCCGCAACGCCTTCGCGAGCGTCGCCGCTGGCGGGCTGATGTACTTGCACGCCGACGCCGTCAACCTGCCGGCCGGCCTGATGCGCATCCGCTTCCCCATCTTCCTGGCAGGCATCGCCGTCGGCAACGCGTTGACCATGACCTCGGCGGTCCTCGCGGGCGCGTCGGTCGAGGGGAACCTCCGCGACACGACCCTCTCTGTCGACGTCATGACGCTCGTGCCGGCGCTCGGGCTCTTCGTGCTCAGCTTGACGCTGGCCTCGTGGCTGCGGCGCCGCCACGCGCGTGAGCGCGACCGGGCGACCGCCACCGCGCACACGCGCGGCTGACGCCAGCGCTCCCCGGCGCGCCGCAGCCCGGCATCCGACACGCGTTCGGAACGCGTCAGGAGCGCCCTCCCCTGCGTGCTATCGTCGATCTCGATGCAACGGACACCGCTCTACGAAGCCCACGAGGCCCTCGGTGCGCGGATCGTCGACTTCGCCGGTTGGGCGATGCCGATCCAGTACCCGAGCGGCATCAACCATGAACATCTGGCCGTCCGCCAAGACGTCGGTGTGTTCGACGTGAGCCACATGGGCGAGCTGCGTGTACGCGGCGCCGACGCGGTGCCGTTCCTGCGTTGGAGCACGCTCAACGACGCAGGCAAGCTGCGCGTCGGCCGTGGCCAGTACTCGATGCTGCCGAACGACCAGGGCGGGTTGGTGGACGATCTCTACCTCTACCGCGACGCGGACGACGACTTCCTGGTCGTCGCCAACGCCGGCAACGTCGACGTGGTCGACGGCCAGCTACGCCGCCTCTCGGAGGGCTTCGACGTCGTGATCGAGGACGAGTCGGAGCGCTGGGCGCTGATCGCGATCCAGGGACCTGGTGCCGCGCTGCTCCTGGAGCGGCTCTCGAGCAGCGACCTCGCGGCCGTTCGCAAGAACCAGACGGTCGACGTGCACGTCGGCGGCTGCCCGGTGCGCCTCGCTCGAACGGGCTACACCGGCGAGGACGGTTTCGAGGCCTTCATCGCGCCGGCGGACGCCGTCGCGGTGTGGGACCTGGTCGTCGAGGCCGGCGCCGCACCGTGCGGACTGGGTGCACGCGACACGCTGCGGCTCGAGGCCGGCTTCCCGCTCTACGGCCACGAGCTCGGTCCCGACACCAACCCGCTGGCCACGCCGTTCGCGTGGGTGGTCAAGGACAAGCCCTTCTTCGGCCGCGAGGCGATGTGGGGCGCGGAGCCCGGGAAGCGCTTGGTCGGCCTGCGCCTCGATGGACGCGGCATCGCGCGCCAAGGGTACGAGGTGACCGACGAACGCGGTACGCCGCTCGGCGAGGTGACCTCCGGCACCCTGTCCCCGCTGACGCGCGAGGCGATCGCCATGGCCTGGGTGCGCACGAGCCACGCCGAACCCGGCAGTGTGGTCCAGGTCCTGATCCGCGGCCAGGCCGTGCGCGCAACCGTCGTCGTGCCCCCGTTCTACGGCCGTTGAGCCGGGTACGCTGAGACTTCGAGGAGAGCATCCATGCATACGCCAGACAGCTTGCGCTACGTACGCTCGCACGAGTGGGCCAGCGCGCCCGACGACGGTGTCGTCACCGTCGGCATCAGCGACTTCGCCCAAGACCAGCTCGGCGACGTGGTGTTCGTCGAGTTGCCCGACGTCGGCCGCCAGGTGGCGGCAGGCGAGGCGATCGCGGTCGTCGAGTCGGTGAAGACGGCCTCCGACATCTACGCCCCGCTGGCCGGCGAGGTCGTGGCCGTCAACGAGGGCTTGGAGGACGCGCCTGAGACCATCAACTCGGCACCCTACGAGGGGGGCTGGTTGTTCAAGCTGCGCGTCGACGATCCGTCGGCATGGGACGGCCTGCTCGATGCGGCCGGCTACGAGGCCGTGGCGGAGGCGGACTGAGCATGCCGTACGTACCGCATTCCGACGACGACGTCCGCCGTGCGCTGGCAGCGATCGGCGTCGACGACGTCGAGGCGCTGTTCGCCGACGTGCCGGAGGCGCTCCGCGATCCGCCGATCGAGCTGAGCGCGCCGCTCGACGAGACGGCGCTGCTCAAGCGCGTCGACGAGCTCGCGGCGCGCGACCGCACGACGGGCCCCGACTTCCTCGGCGGTGGCCTGCGCGCGCACTTCATCCCCTCCGTGACGCCGCATCTGGCCTTCCAGAGCGAGTTCGTGACCGCCTACACGCCGTACCAGCCCGAGGTCTCGCAAGGCATCCTGCAGGCGACCTTCGAGTACCAGACCATGATGTGCGAGCTCACCGGGTTGCCGGCGTCGAACGCGTCGATGTACGACGGCGCCTCGGCCGTCGCCGAGGCGGCGCTGCTCGCAGTGCGGCAGACGAAGCGCGAGACGGTGCTCGTCTCACGCGGCGTGCACCCCGAGACGATCGAGGTGTTGCAGACGTACTTGTGGCCGCTCGGCATCGCGCTCGAGGTGATCGAGCTCGAGGACCTCACCACCCCGGTGCCGGACGTGTCGAGCGAGGTCGCGTGCGTCATCGCGCAGAACCCCAGCTTCGTCGGCACGCTCGAGCCGATGCGCTCGCTCGCCGACGCCGCGCATGGGGCGGGGGCGCTCTTCGTCGCCGCGGTCGATCCGCTCTCCCTGGCGGTGCTCGCCAGCCCCGGCGAGGTCGGTGCCGACATCGCGGTCGGGGACGGTCAGACGCTCGGGAACCCCGTCGGCTTCGGCGGCCCGAGCTTCGGCTTCATGGTCGTCACCGAGCCGCTGCTGCGGCAGCTGCCGGGCCGTCTCGTGGGCCAGACCACCGACGTCGACGGCAAGCGTGCGTTCGTCCTGACGCTCCAGGCTCGCGAGCAGCACATCCGCCGCAGCAAGGCGAAGTCGAACATCTGCTCGAACCACCAGCTGACGGCGCTGATGGCGACGATCAACATGGCCGCGCTCGGTCCACAAGGGCTGCGCGAGATGGCCGAGGGGAGCGTGCGCCGCGCTCACCAGCTGGCCGACGCGCTGCGCGCGGCGGGCGGCGACGTCCGCACGGGTGCACGCTTCTTCAACGAGTTCGTGCTGTGCATCGATCGTGAACCGGCGACGCTGCGGCGGGCGCTGTCCGAACGTGGGATCCGCGCCGGCGTGAGCGTGCCGGAGGCGTTCGGGCTCGGCTTCGCCGTGACGCTCGCCACCACCGAGCGCACCAGCGACGACGACATCGCCGCATTGGTGAGCGCGCTGGGCGACCTGGGCGTGCTGGCATCGGCCCGCCAGGAGGTGACGGCGTGAACGCCTCGCACAACGCACCCGTCGGCGTCGACGCGGCCGACCGCTTTCGCGACGCGAGCTTCCCGCTGATCTTCGAACGCGCCGCCCCGGGACGCCGCGCCGCCAGGCCGCCCGTCGTGGACGGGGCGCCGATGGAGGAGCTGTTGGGCGAGGAGCACCTGCGCGCGCAGCCACCCGGGCTCCCCGAGGTGGCCGAGCTCGACCTGGTGCGCCACTACACGCAGCTCGCGCACCGCCAGTTCTCGATCGACGGCAACGTCTACCCCCTCGGCTCGTGCACGATGAAGTACAACCCGAAGGTGCATGAAGAGGTCGCCAAGCGCTTCCAGGACGTGCATCCGTACCAGGACGAGGCGAGCGCGCAGGGCGTGCTGACCGTCCTCGCCGAGTTGCAGGACGACCTCGCCAGCATCACCGGCATGGACACCGTCAGCCTGCAACCCGCCGCCGGTGCGCACGGCGAACTGGCCGGCATCCTGATGATCCGCGCCTATCACGAGGCGAAGGGCGAGGGCGAGCAGCGCCGGGTGGTCATCTGTCCCGACGGTGCGCACGGCACGAACCCGGCCACCGCCTCCATGGCCGGCTACGACGTCGTCGAGGTACCCACCGGGCCCGACGGCGAAGTCGACCTCGACGCGTTCCGCGCGGCGCTCGGTCCCAACGTCGCTGCCGTCATGCTGACCAACCCGAACACGCTGGGCCTGTTCGAGACACGCATCCTGGCGATCGCCGAAGCCGCCCACGCCGTGGGCGCGCAGCTCTACTACGACGGTGCGAACCTCAACGCCATCGTGGGCAGGGCGCGGCCGGGCGACATGGGCTTCGACGTCGTGCACCTGAACCTGCACAAGACGTTCACCACCCCGCACGGTGGCGGTGGGCCGGGCACGGGACCCGTCGGCGTCAAGGCGCACCTGGCGCCGTACCTGCCGGCGCCGCTGCTGGTACGCCGTGACGACGGCAGCGTCGGTGCCGAAGGGCAACGGCCGACCGCCATCGGGCGGCTGCGTTCCCACTACGGCAACGTCGGCAACCTGGTGCGCGCCTGGGCGTACATCCGCACGCTCGGCCTGGAGGGCCTGCGGCGGGTGAGCACCATGGCGGTGCTGAACGCGAACTACCTGCGCGTGAGCATGCGCGAGGCGGGCTACCAGATCGCGTTCGACCGCGTGAACATGCACGAGTTCGTCGCTCGGCCGCCCGACGGCCTCAAGACGCTCGACCTGGCCAAGATGCTGCTCGATTACGGCGTCCATCCGATGACCGTCTACTTCCCGCTGGTCGTGCGGGAGGCCATGATGGTCGAGCCGACGGAGACGGAGTCGATCGAGACGCTCGACGCCTACGCCGCGGTGCTGGGGCAGGTGTTGCGCGACGCGCAGCGCGACCCTTCCCTCGCTCACGACGCGCCGCGCAACACGCCGGTCAGGCGACTCGACGAGGTCGGCGCGGCCCGGCGGCCGATCCTGCGCTACCAGGTGCCGAAGGCCTGAGCGCTCCTGCGATCACGTGAGCGCGCGCCGCCCGGTGACCGGGCGGCGCGCGCTCGTGTGGTGGTGACGCGGCGACCGAGAGCAGGCCGCGCCCGTGCGTCGTCGGGGGCGGTCGCCCCCGCTCAGTGGCAGCTCGCGCTGCCCTCGCCATCGGGCGCCGCGCGGCCATCGGTGCGGAAGCTGTGACCGCAACCGCACGCGCTGGTGGCGTTCGGGTTGGTGACGGAGAACCCACCACCCATCATGTTCTCGACGTAGTCGACCTCGCTGCCGCGCAGCAGTTCCCAGCTGCGCACGTCGACCATCAGGCGCACGCCACGATCGACGAACACGCGGTCGCCTTCGCGGGCGACGTCGTCGATCGCCATGCCGTAGGAGTAGCCGCTGCAACCGCCAGACTTGACGAACACCCTGATGGCTGCGGCCTCCGACGACTGCTTCGCCAGCAGCTCCGCGGCCTTCTCGGCTCCTGCGGAGCTGAAGGTCATGCGCTGTTGTGGGTCGGCGACGCTGCGCGCGTCGACGGGGGTCGGTTCGGTGACGTGTCGCGTCGTCTGGTCCATGGCGTGTCCTCTCGATCTGTCTGCCCACGCGGCCTCGGGGGAGGCCACGAACGAATCCCGACCAATCATATCGGAATGCCGGGCGTGCGTGCGCTCCCTCGCGAACGCGGCTGGTGGCGCGGCGGTGGCGACGCCTGGCGCCCCGGGGGGCGCGGGGGGCGCGGGGGGCGCGGGGGGCGCGGGGGGGCGGACGGCGGCCGGCCGCGCCGGGGCAGCAACGCACCCACGAACGATAACGTCGCTGGCCGGTCGACGCGGGGTCGACCGGCCAGCGATCGGTGGCGGGCGCACCAGGACTTGAACCCGGGACCTACGGTTTTGGAGACCGCCGCTCTACCAACTGAGCTATACGCCCTCACGCCCGAGGAAGGAGGCTACCACGGTCGTCGAGTGGCTGCCAAGCGCTCGCCGTCGCTGCGCTGCGACCGGGTCGTACCAGACGGTCGGAGGCACCGGGGGGCGTGCTAGACTCCAGGGGTGAAACGCGTCCTGCACGTCATGCAACCCTCACTCATCGGGCTCGGCGTGGCAGCGCTCCTCATGGCGGCGATGTCATGGGCGCCGCTGCCACCTCGAGCGTCGGCGCAGAACCAGGCGCCGAGCAACACGGTGTGGATCATCCCGATCGAGACCGAGATCACCAGCGCGACGGCACAGTTCGTGCGCTCGCGCATCGATCGGGCGAACCGCGAGCGGCCGTTGGCGCTGCTCTTCGTGATCGACACCCCCGGCGGCGCCGTGCCTGCCATGCAACGGATCGTCGACGACATCCTCAACCGCAGCGAGCTGCCCACGATGGCGGTGGTGCGCAACGCCTTCTCGGCGGGCGCACTGATCGCGATGGCGACCGAGCAGCTGGCGATGTTGCCCGGCTCGGCCATCGGCGCCGCGCTGCCGATCCAGGTCACGCCGACGGGCATCGCGCCGGTCGACGAGAAGTTCACGAGCGCGTTCCGCGGCGAGTTCCGTTCGGTGGCGGAGGCGCGCGGGCGCGACACACGCATCGCCGAGGCGATGGTCGACGAGCGCATCGAGATTCCCGGGCTCTCGACGAGCAACGAACTGCTGACGCTCACGGCGTCGCAGGCCGTCGAGTTCGACATCGCCGACGTCGAGGCGCGCTCCATCGGCGACGCCCTCGAGCTGTTCGGCTACGGTGGCGCCCGCGTCGAACGACTCGAGCCGAACCTGACCGAGCGCCTCGGCGGCATCCTGGCGTTGCCGATCGTGGCCGGCCTGCTCCTCGTGCTGGGGATCGGTGGCCTGGTCATCGAGTTCTTCACGCCCGGCTTCGGCATCCCCGGCGCAGTCGGCCTGCTCGCCTTGTCGCTCCTCGCGCTCACGGCGGTGGTGGCCACGCCGTCGGGCATCTGGGACGTGCTCCTGATACTGGTCGGGGTGGTCTTGTTGGCGGTGGAGGCGCTCATTCTGCCAGGCTTCGGCGTCGCCGGCGTCCTCGGCATCGGTGTGCTCGCCTTCGCCGTGTTCCGCATCTTCCAGGAGAGTTGGGTGTTCGTGCTCGGCTACAGCGGCGTGTTCGGTGGCGTGCTGCTGGCGTTGATGCTGTGGTTCTTGCCGAACAGCCGCTTCGCGCAGCGGCTGCGCTTGCACACCCGCATCGGGCGCTCGAGCACGGACGACGGGATCGTCGAGCCCGGCCGCTACCGCGAACGGGCCGACCTGATCGGCTCGACGGGCGTCGCCCTCACCGATCTCAGGCCCGCCGGCGTCGCCCGTTTCGGCGACGACCGGGTCGACGTCGTGACCCAAGGCGACTTCATCTCTCACGGCACTTCGATCAAGGTCTTGCACGTCGAGGGAAACCGTGTCACCGTGCGAGCAGCGACCGCCGAGGCGAGTGCCTCGGACGAACGAGCGAACGCCACAACCTGAGCCTCGTCTCAAGAAGGAGCACATCAGCACATGGACATCGGAATCCTGTTGATCGCCGGCGCGGTCGTACTCTTCTTCCTCATCCTCTTCACCGTCGTGCCCGTGGGCCTGTGGGTCTCCGCGGTCGCGGCCGGCGTCAAGGTGTCGCTCATCAGCCTGGTCGCGATGCGGCTGCGGCGCGTCCCTCCGCACCGGATCATCCTGCCGCTCATCAAGGCCGACAAGGCCGGCATCGACGTCTCGCAAGACCAGCTCGAGGCGCACTTCTTGGCCGGCGGTAACGTCGACCGCGTCGTCGATGCGCTGATCGCCGCCGACAAGGCGCGCATCGCCCTCCCCTTCGATCGCGCCGCCGCCATCGACCTGGCGGGTCGTGACGTCCTCGACGCCGTGAAGGTGTCGGTCAACCCGCGCGTGATCCAGACCCCGAACGTCTCGGCGGTCGCGAAGGACGGCATCGAGCTGATCAGCACGGCGCGCGTCACCGTGCGCGCGAACCTCGAGCGGCTCGTCGGCGGCGCCGGCGAGGAGACGATCATCGCGCGTGTCGGCGAAGGCATCGTGTCGTCGATCGGCTCGACCGATTCGCACAAGAAGGTGCTCGAGAACCCCGACGTGATCTCCAAGACCGTTCTCTCCAAGGGCCTCGACGCCGGCACGGCGTTCGAGATCCTGTCGATCGACATCGCCGACGTGAACGTCGGCCGCAACATCGGCGCCGAGCTGCAGACCGACCAGGCCGAGGCCGACAAGCGCGTCGCCCAGGCCAAGGCCGAGGAGCGGCGTGCCATGGCGGTCGCTGCCGAGCAGGAGAACCGCGCCCATGTCGAGGCCATGCGGGCGAAGGTCGTCGAGGCCGAGGCTCAGGTGCCGCTCGCCATCGCCAAGGCGTTCGAGGCCGGCAACCTCGGTGTGATGGATTACTACAACCTGCGCAACATCGAGTCAGACACCGACATGCGCAGGAACATCGCCAAGGCCACGGACGGCGAGGACTCGTGATCCAACGGTGAGCTTCGACGACCTCTTCGCCTTGCTGCTGTTCATCGTGTTCATCGGGTTGCCCCTGCTGAACCGCCTGCAGCAACGCGGCCGGCCCGGTGCCCCGCCGCCCGGCCAGGGTCGGCCCGGTGCGCCAGGCCGACCGCCCGCGCCCGGCGCGGGCGGTCAGGCGGGCCGGCAGGCTGGCGGCGCTGCCGCGGCAGGCGAGGCGGCGGCGCGGCAGCGCGAGTCCGGCGAGTCCACCGAGGCGAGCCGGACGTCACCCCGGAGCCAGGGCGACGACGATCCCTTCGCGGAGCTCGCCAAGCGCCTCGACGAGGCTCGGCGGCGCGTGCGCGACGCGAGCGACGGTGGTCGTGCCAGCGCTGGCACCAGCACCCCCGCCGCGCGCACCATCGCCACCCCCGCACCGATGGCCTCGGCGATCCCGGACCCACGCGCCAACGCCGCACCACGTGCGCCGCGACCGCCACGCGACCCCTTCCCGAAGGGTCGCTCGAAGCCGTCCGCGCCGTGGAAGGATCGCTCGGCCTCCCGCGCCAGCCTCAGCGACGACGCGCCGGCGCTCGAGGTCGAGCGCGTGCGACCCAACCTGAGCGGCTCGGATCGGCGCTCGCGCGAAGTCGCGCGCATGCAAGCTCGTGACCTCGTGGCGCTCGACGCCCAGTCCTTCCGGAAGGGGATCATGTGGCACATGGTGCTGAGTGGCCCAGTCGCCTACCGGGGCCGGAGGAAGCCATCGCGACCAGCGTCACGCTGAAACTACGGAGTCCGAACGAGGCGTTGCGCCTGTTCGGACAGAACGACGAGCAACTGCGCGCGCTGCGTGCCCGCCTGAGCGCGAAGGTCGTGGCTCGCGGCGACGAGGTGCGCCTCAGCGGCGAAGCCGACGCCGTGGCGGAGGCCGAGCGCACGTTCCGCTCGCTGCTCGCCACGATCCGCTCTGGCGGCGAGGTGCACGCGGCCGAGATCGTCCACGGCGACCTACACCGCTTCGATGCCACCGAGGACGGTGGCGAGGACGACCGCGGTAGCGGCCTCCCCGGCCGCACCAAGCCGAAGACCGTCAACCAGCGGCGCTACGTGCACGCCATCCGCGACCACCCCATCACGTTCGGGGTCGGTCCCGCAGGCACCGGCAAGACCTACCTGGCGGTCGCGATGGCCGTCCAAGCGTTGACCACCCGCCAGGTCAAGCGCGTGATCCTGACGCGCCCAGCGGTCGAAGCGGGCGAGCGGCTCGGCTTCCTTCCCGGCGACCTGCAGGCGAAGATCGACCCCTACCTGCGCCCTTTGTACGACGCCCTGTACGACATGCTCCCACCAGATCGCGTCGATCAGCTGCTGGAGACGGGCACCATCGAGGTCGCGCCGCTCGCGTTCATGCGCGGCCGTACGCTCAACGACGCCTTCATCATCCTCGACGAGGCCCAGAACACGACGCCCGAGCAGATGAAGATGTTCCTGACGCGTATGGGCTTCAACAGCCGGGTGGTGGTCACGGGCGACCGCACGCAGGTCGACCTGCCAGGCAACGTCGAGAGCGGCTTGAAGGTGGCCGAGCGCATCCTCGCCGGCATCGAGGGCCTGACGTTCGTCATGTTCGACGACGGCGATGTGGTGCGCCACCCCTTGGTCGCGCGGATCATCCGCGCCTACGAACGTGAAGGCTGAGGTCGCGCCGCGACGGCATCGCGTGCGCAGGGCGCTCGCTGCCTTCGCCGTCGTCGTCACGCTCGCGCTGCTGGTGTACTCCGTGTACGCCGAGCGCCGCACGGCCCTCCTGGTGATCGGCGATCCGAGCCCCCAGGCGTACGTGACGCCCGTCGACCTGCTCGTCCCCGACCGCATCGCGACCGAGCGTGAGCGCCAACTGGCACGCGAGCAGGTGCCCACGATCTACTCCGTCGACCCGACGCTGCAGCAGGTCGTGCTCGGCTCCCTCGCGGGCGTCGGGCTGCCGGAGTCCAGCATCGACGTGTTGGCGCTGCGGTACGGCTCGCCTGCGGGCGTGCGCGGCGAGCAACTCGACGCCGTGATCGACGCCGCGGTGGAGGCGGCGCCGGTCGAGCGCCAGCGCGAGGTGCGTGTGCTGCTCGAGCGCCGCCTGGTGGCCACGGCGACACCGAACGAACGCCTCACCGAAGCGGCCCGCGCAGGCGCGGCCGCCGCCGTCCCGATGCGGATGCAGCAGCTCGACGCGGGGCAAGTGGTGGTGCGCGAGGGAGAGACGCTGACCGACGAGCACCTCCGCACGCTCGAGGCGGCCGGCCTGTACTCACCCCAGATCGACGCGCTCAGCCGCACCGTGCTGGTCGCGCTCGGCAGCCTCATCCTGGCGCTGCTGCTGGCGCTGCCGGGGCGCTACGCGGTCGAGCACCTGGCGGGTCGGCTCACGCCGCGGCAGGTCACGTTCATCTTCGGCATCACGCTGGCACTGCTGGTCCTGCAGCGCATGGCCTTCACGCTCTCGCCCAGCTTCGTGTTCATCCTCGTCGTGCCCCTGCTCGTAGCCGTGCTGATCGACGAGGTCACGGGCGTGTTGTGGGCCGTCTGGGTCACCGTCGCGACCGCGGTGCTCCTGCCCGCGACGCCTCTGCTCACGCTCGTCGCCGCCGCGGCCGGCTCGGCAGCGGCCGTTGCCAGCGTGCGCTTGATGCGCAACCGTGCCGGCGTCTTGCTCGCCGGGACCCTCGGCGGTTTGGCCAGCGGCACGGCACTGCTCGCCATGGTGCTCATCGGCGGAGGCCTCTCACCCATCGCGGCGGCGACGGCGTTCGGGATCTTCGTCGCCGCCGGCGTGGTCGCGGGCGTGTTGGCGCTCGGACTGCTGCCCGTCGCCGAGAGCGGTGTCGGCTTCCTGACCGACTTCCGGCTCCTCGAGCTGTCGAGCCCGAGCCACCCACTCCTGCAACGCCTGCTGCTCGAGGCACCCGGCTCGTACCAGCACTCGCAGATCATCGCCAACCTGGTCGAGCAGGCGGTGCTCGCCATCGGCGGAAACGCCCTGCTCGCGCGCGTTGGCGCGCTCTACCACGACGTCGGCAAGATGCGGCGCCCACACTTCTTCGTCGAGAACCAGTTCAGCGGCGAGAACCCGCACGACCACGTGAGCCCGCACCTCTCCTACCTGATCATCACCAGCCACGTTCGCGACGGTGTCGAGCTGTTGCGCGAGTACCGCTTGCCACGCGAACTCGAGCCGTTCGTGATGGAGCACCACGGCACGACGGTGTTGGCGTACTTCTACAAGCGCGCGCTCGAGGACGCCGGCAGCATCAGCGAGCTCAACTTCCGTTACCCGGGTCCCCGACCGCGCTCGAAGGAGACGGCGGTGCTGCTGCTCGCCGACGCGGTCGAGTCCGCCTCGCGCACGCTGACCGAGCCGACGCAAGGGAGCATCCGCGCCCTGATCGACCGGCTGTTCGACCAGCGCCTGCAAGACGATCAGCTCTCGCAGAGCCCGCTCAACCTCCGCGACGTGGAGGTCATCGCCAACACCTTCGAGCGCATGCTGACGGCCGTGCTACACAGGCGCATCAGCTATCCGAGCGCCGAGGAGATCAAGGGGTTACGCCGTGACGGTCGAGATCCTCGACGAGACCGGCCGCTTCCGGCGGCGTGAACCGGTGCGACGCGCGCTGGCGGCGCTCGGCGCCGAACTCGGCGCGGCGGGACGCGAGGTGACGATCGTGCTGGTGAACGACCAGACCATCGCCGCCATGAACGCCGCCCACCGCGGGGTAGACGGGCCAACCGACGTGCTGTCGTATCCACTGCACGAGCCCGACGACGTCGGCATGCCCGCGGTCACGGCCCTCGGCGACGTGGTCATCAGCCTCGACACGGCCGCTCGGCAGGCACGCGACCATGGGCACGCGCCCTGGAGTGAGGTCCTGGTGCTCGCCGCACACGGCCTGATGCACTTGCTCGGCTTCGACCACCCCGACCGCGCCACCTGGGCGCGATTCGAGGCCGCCCAGGCGCGCGCGCTCGAGCTCGCGGTCGACCCCGTGGCGCCCGAGGCACAAGCGTGACCGAGGCGCAGCACCGCGCGCCACGCGGCGGCCTCGGGCGCGCCGTCGCAGGGGCCGCTCGCGGCATCGCCCGCTCGTTCGCCGAGGAGCGGAACCTGCGGATCCAGGTGGCCGTGGCGGTGGCCGCGCTCGCGCTCAGCGTGTGGCTCGGGACCGGGACGGCCATCGTCGCCCTGTGCTGCGCCCTGGTGATCGGCAGCGAGCTGCTCAACACCGCGCTCGAGCGCCTGGCGGACGCGCTGCAGCCCGATCCGAATGCGCTGGTGGGCGCCGCCAAGGACGCGGCCGCGGGCGCCGTGCTCGTGTGCGCCGTGACCGCCGTGCTGGTCGGCCTGCTGAGCATGGGACCGGCGCTCCTCGAACGCCTGCGCGGGTGGATGGCGTGAGCGCGGACGGACGCGCGAGCACGCCTCCCGCTGCGTTGCTCGACGCGGCGCGGGAGGCCTGGCGCAATGCCTACGCGCCCTACTCGGGTTTCCGCGTCGGTGCGGCGCTCCGCACCGTCGATGGCCGCGTCTTCGCCGGCGCCAACGTCGAGAACGCCTCGTACGGGCTGGCCCGGTGCGCCGAGCAGTCCGCCATCCAGGCGATGGCGAGCGCCGGGGAGCGCCGCTTCGACGCGTTGGTCGTGGTCACCGACGCCGCGCCTCCGGCCGCGCCATGCGGCGCCTGCCGACAGGTGTTGAGCGAGTTCGACGACGAGGCGCGGGTGTGGCTGGTGAGCCTCGACGGGGCGGCCGTGGTCGCGACGACCGTCGCCGCGCTGCTCCCCGGCGCCTTCACCCTGCCGCCGCGCACGCTGGCCGCCCGCACCCCCGCCCCGGCCACGGCCGACGCCGACACGTCCAACGACGCTGCCATCGAGGAGTCCGACGACAGGCCCTGAGGCCCCACCAGCACGCGCCTCAGCGTTCTCACTGCCTCCGCGGTACACTCGCTCGATGCTACGCCACCTCAGCGCCGCCCTCGTCGCGGCCCTCACGCTCTTCATGGTCTCGGCGAGCGCGCTCGCGCAGGGTGCGCCGACGCGCATAGTCGTGTTCCCGTTCGATGCCAGCCGTTCGGTCGACTCGCTCGGCCTGGCCAGCGCCAGCGCCATCCAGCGCGCGATCAACCAGGTCGACGGCCTCTACGCCCCGCCGGTGGGCGACGCGCTGGTCGTCGTGCAACGAGCCAACCAGGCCGGCGTCGACCCGATCGCCGCCGCCCAGCGGTTGTTCCGGGCCGACGCCATCGTCCTGGGCCGCATCGTCGGCCAGACCCGGCTCGAGGTCGAGCTGGTGGTCGTGGTGGGCGACGACGATCGCATCGAGACGCTGTCCGGCAGCGTGAACGACCTGAGCGCATTGTGGCGCTCCTTGACCGAGACGGCGCTGCGCCGCGCCGACGTCACCTTGCCGCCGGCCGAGCTGGGGCAGGTGCGCGGCGCGCTCACGACGGCCCCGTCGCTGCCGTCGCTCGGTCCCCTGTCGGTGGCCAGCGCGCGGCTTCCCGGGGTGCGCCTGGACGACCTGCGCGCGGCACTCGAGCTCGACCCCGACAGCGCCTGGCTGCGCGCCGAGACCGCCCGCGTGGCGCTGCTCGAGGGCGACGAGGCGCTCGCGCTCCGTCTCGTCGGCGAGGCCTCGGAACTGGCGCCCGAGGTGGCCGAGGTGCGTGTGATCGAAGGCGTGGTGCGCGCCGCCCTTGGCGAGGCAGCCGCTGCGGAAGACGCCTTCCGTGCCGCCCTGGCGATCAACCCGAACCACGCCCAGGCCTTGGCCGGGTTGGCCGGTCTCACCACCGATCCCACCGAGCGCGCAGCGCTCCTCCAGCGCTCCCTCGCCGCCGCTCCCCGACTCGTCGACGCCCACCTGGCGTACGCGACGCTGCAGACCGACCCGCAGCGCCGCCTGCAAGCGCTGCGGAGCGCGGCAGAACGCGTCCCCGACTCGCTCACCATCCAACGGGTCCTGCTCGACGAGGTGCTCGGCGCCGGCGATCCCCGTGGCGCGTTGGCGCTGCTCCAGCAGGCCGTCGCCGATCCAATCGGCCGCGCTCCTGCCACCTACGCGCTGGCGGCTGGGCTGCCAGACGCCGTCGGCCCGCAGGCGCTCGCCTTCGTCCAAGAGGGCCGGGAGATCTACCCCGACAGCACGACGTTGGCGATCGCTGAGGCCGACCTCCAGGTCGCAGCCGGCGACCTCGAGCGCGCCGAGAGCATCCTGCGCGAGGTGATCGCCGTCGATCCAGAGAACGCCACCGCCACCGAGGCCTTGGCGACCGTGCTCGGTCGAGCCGGCAGGCTCGACGAGGCCGAGGCCCTCTTGGCAGAGGCGATCGGCGACGGCGACGCCCTCACGCTGCGCCTGGTCGAACTCCAGCTCGCCTCGGGTCGTGCGCGCCAGGCGTTGGCGACGCTCACGCCGATGGTGGAAGCCGGTGAGCGCGACCCCATCGTCCGCACCTACTACGGCATCGCACTCGGCCGGGTCGGCCGCGTGTCGGAGGCTCGCTCGGTGCTCGAGGACGTCGTGGCCGACGAGCCCGACCTCGGACTCGCCAACCGCGCTCTCAGCGTGCTCGAGCAGCAAGCGCGCATCGTCGGCGACGACGAAGCCCTGACGCTCGAGGGCGACGCTGCCGTGGCGTTCGAGCAGGGGCTGTCGGCGCTCGAGACGGGCGAGTGGACCACGGCCGCGACGAGCTTCGCCAGCGCGCGCGAGGTCACCGACGCCGGCCTGCTGGCCTTCTACCAGGGCTACGCGCTGCAGCGCGCAGGCGACTCGCGCGGCGCCATCGCCGCCTACGGCGACGCTCGCGCGCAGCTCGGCGACAACGACATCCTGCTCTCCAACCTGGGCTTCGCGCACCTCCAGCTCGGTCGCCTCGACCTGGCGCTCGAGGCGCTGCAAGCCGCGGTGGCGAGCAACCCCGACAACGCCCAGGCCCATTTCAACCTCGGCCTGGCCGAGTACGGCGTCGCTCGCTTCGTGGCCGCCGTCGCGAGCTTCGAACGAGCGGTCGACCTCGCACCCGAGCTCGCGCAGACCGCCGAGCCGTTCCTGGCCGAGGCGCGCCGACGCAGCCAGTGACGACGTTCGAAGCGTCGGAGGCGTCGGAGGCGTCGGGGCGGTTCGCGCACGAGGGCTCCCACAGGGCACTCGGAGCGTGCCCGAGGGTGCGGTAGCATGGCGCGCATGGCGATCCGACCCGATGTCGAGGCGCTCCCCGCGTACCGCTTCAAGGCGCTCGACGCGGCCGTGAAGCTGGACCAGAACGAGAGCCCATGGGACCTCCCGGAGCCCCTGCGCTCACGCGCCTTGGAGCGCGTCGCTCGCGCCGAACTGCACCGCTACCCGGCCATGCACGCCGACGGCGTCGCCGAGCGGATCGCCGAGTTCGAGCGCTGGCCGGTCGAGGGCGTCGTGGTGACGAACGGCTCCAACGTCCTCATCCAAGCGATCGTGATCGCCGCCGGCCTCGGTCGACGCGTCCTGAGCGTCGCCCCGTCGTTCTCCCTCTACGCGTTGCAGGCCCGGCTGCTGAACGCGGAACTGCGCGAGGTGCCGCTGGCAGCGGGGTTCGCGCTCCCGCTCGAGGCGCTCCTGAGCGAACTCGCCCAGGGCGACGGCGTGCACTTCCTGGCGGCGCCGATGGCGCCAACCGGGAACGCGGTGAGCGCGGAGGACGTCTGGACGCTGGCGCGCGCCGGAGCGAACGGGTGGCTGACGGTGATCGACGAGGCCTACGGCCCCTTCGCCGACAGCGACTTCTCCGGCGTGGTTCGTGACGTGCCCAACGCCGTGTCGCTGCGGACGTTCTCCAAGGCCTTTGCCATGGGCGGAGTCCGGCTGGGGTACGCGCTCGCCGCTCCCGACCTCGCAGTCCACCTGCGCAAAGCCGTGCTGCCGTTCACCGTGTCCGCGCTGCAGGCTGCGCTGGTCGAGACCGTGCTCGAAGACCCGGCGTACGTGCGCTCGCGCGTCGACCTGATCGTCGCCGAACGCGAGCGCGTCGGCGCCGCCCTGCGGGACCTGCCCGGCATCGAGGTGTTCCCCTCGGTGACGAACTTCTTGCTCGTGCGCGTCGGCGACGCGGCCGCCCTCCACAGCGCGCTGCTCGCGCGCGGGATCGTGGTGCGGCGCCAAGACAACCTGCCCGGCCTGGCCGGCTGCCTGCGCGTGAGCATCGGGACGCCTGACGAGAACGACGCGCTCGTCGCCGCGCTCACGGCGCTGACCGCGCTCGCCGCGCGGCCGGCCGCGCCTGGCGCGCCGGCAGCGGCGCCTGAGAGAACCGAGGAGAGCCATGCCTGAGCACCGCAGAGCCAGCGTGCACCGCATCACCAACGAGACCGACGTGCTCGTCGAGCTCGACCTCGACGGTTCCGGGGGGTCTGCGGCGACGGGCCATGGCTTCATCGACCACCTGCTCGATCAGCTCATCCGCCACGGCCGGCTGGGGCTCGAGGTACGCGCCACCGGCGACCTGCACGTCGACGTCCACCACCTCGCCGAGGACGTCGGCATCACCCTGGGTCAGGCGCTCCACACCGCCCTGGGCGACGCGCACGGGATCGAGCGCTACGCCGACGTGATCGTCCCGATGGACGAGACGCTGGTCCAGGTCGTGCTCGACCTGTCGGGGCGAGCGTTCCTCGCCTTCGAACCCGAGGACGTGCCCGGCAGCGTGAACGGCTTCTCCGCGTACCACCTGCGCGAGTGGCTGCGCGGTTTCACGAATCACTCCCACGCGACCCTGCACGTCAGGATCCTCGCGATGGGCGAGGCACACCACGTCTGTGAGGCCGCGATCAAGGCGTTGGCCCGGGCGCTCCAACGGGCGACCCGGACCACGCACGACACGCTACCGAGCACCAAGGGGACGCTCTGAGCACCGTGCGAGTCGTCCTGATCGATTACGGAGCGGGCAACCTGCACAGCGTCGAGAAGGCGCTGCTCGCCGCCGGCGTGCCGGTACTGCGCAGCGCCGATCCCGCCGTTGCGCGCGAGGCCGACGCGCTGGTGCTCCCTGGCCAGGGACACTTCGGCCAAGTGATGCGTTCCTTCGAGCGTTCCGGCTTCGCTCCCGTCGTCGCCGAGCACATCGCGCACGCCAGGCCGTTCCTCGGTATCTGTGTCGGGCTCCAGCTGCTCACGCGCGGCTCCGAAGAGGCCCCGGGTGTGGCTGGCCTGCGCGTCCTCGACGCCGAGGTACGACGCTTCCCGGCCGAGGGCGTCAGCGTGCCGCAGATGGGCTGGAACCAGATCTGGCCGTTGGGCGCCTCGCCACTCCTCGACGGTGTGGCGGCCGGCGCGTTCGTCTACTTCGCCAACTCCTACTACGTCACGTTCCCAGCCGGCAGCGTTCCGATGGGTGCCGAGACGCGCTACGGGACGACCCGCTTCCTGAGCGCGGTCTCGCTCGGGGGGCTGCACGCTACCCAGTTCCATCCGGAGAAGAGCCAGGCGGTCGGACTGCGGGTGCTCGAGAACTTCGGCGCCTTGGTCCGGAGCGCGGCCGGGTCGAGCGCCACGCGGGCGACGCCGTGAAGGCCCGGCTGCGCGTCGCGGCCTGGCTGCTCGCCTCGTGGCTGGTCGGTGTCGCCGCGGCGCAGAACGGCGGCTGGGCGGTGCAGACCGTGGCGCTGCGCGACCTGCGCGAGGCCCAGCACACCGCGTCGACGCTGCGCGACGCCGGTTTCCCGGCGTTCACCGAGTTCGCCATGACCGACGGCCTGCAGTACATCCGCGTGCGGGTGGGGTGCTGGAGCGCCCGCGAGGGGGCCGAGGCGGTGGCTGGGCTGCTGCTCGCCGGCCACGCGGGCGAGGCCGTGGTGGTGCCGCACAGCGCCGAGTCGCCACGGGCGTGCATCGAACTCGACGTCGGCTTCCTCATGCCGACGTCGTGGGAGGCGTTGTTCGAGCCGGGCGAGGCGCCGACGTTCCGGGTCGAGCTCGCCGGTCACGTCGCCCACATCCGCCACGACGGCCAGCGCTGGATGGTGCTGCAGGGCGAGGGCACGCCGACACCGTTGCGCGTCACGGCCCCCGCACGACCGTACCGGCAAGGCGAGGTCGCGGGGAGCGCCGCCGTGTTCGACGATCGAAGCGAGCCGAGCGTGCTGATCTGCCCGGGGCGCCTGATCGGGCAGGTCGGCGAGGTCGCCATCGCCGTGTGGGCGGACGCGGTCGTGGCGTGTCGCCCCCCGGACGCGTTCGCACGCGGACTGCCATGAGCGCGCGGCAGGTACGAGCGCGGCGTCGCCGCACGACGCTGCGCTACTTGCTGGCACCCGGCATGGGCGTGAAGCGCCACATCGTTCTGGCGGTGGCCGGTGGCGTGGTGTTCGCGCTCGGCATGGCCGTGCTGGCGGTCTGGTTGCTCGGCGACGAGCGCGGTGCCGCGAGCGAACCGATCGAGGCCGTGCTGGCGTCCGGATCGTGGCCACGCGTGGGCGGCTGGGTCGCCCTGGCGACGCTGGTGACCGGCGTGTGGTTAGCGGCCGGCGCCGTGGGCCGCTTGAACCGCTCGTTGCTGTCGCACTGGCTCCCGGAGCCGAGGGAGGCCGCTGCGCACCTCTACGACCGGCTGCAACGCGCCAAGGGGCCGCGCATCGTCGCGCTCGGCGGCGGCACCGGCCTGTCGCGCTTGCTGCGCGGCGTGCGCGGCGCCACGTCGAACCTGACCGCCGTCGTGGCCGTCAGCGACGACGGCGGCTCGTCGGGGCGCCTGCGCGAGGCCTTCGACATGCCAGCACCTGGCGACCTGGTGGACTGCCTGGCGGCCCTGTCGAACGACGAGGTCGCCCTCGGCCGGCTCCTCGACTACCGCTTCCAACGCGGCGCCGAGCTCCAGGGCCACACCTTCGGGAACCTGTTCCTGACGACGCTGACGGAGATCGAGGGCGACTTCGGCGACGCCTTGCGAACCGCCAACCGCATGCTCGATCTCGGTGGCGCCGTCTACCCTGCCACGGC
Organism: Trueperaceae bacterium; assembly: GCA_003556805.1. GTDB lineage: Bacteria > Deinococcota > Deinococci > Deinococcales > Trueperaceae > CSSed10-48. The sequence goes on from PWQI01000099.1 coordinate 27,036, forward strand.
GCGGCCCATCGCGCTGCACATGCGCAAGCGCGACGGGCGCGAGATCGAAGGCGAGCGCCATGCGCACGATGGCGGTGGCGCCATCGCGGAGGTCCGTATCGTCCCAACCGCCCCCGATGCCCTGCCCGAGGTGCTGGCCGCGATCGAGGCCGCGACCTTGGTGGTCCTGGGGCCCGGCAGCCTGTACACCTCGACGCTGCCTCCCCTGCTCGTGCCCGACGTCGGGGAGGCGCTGCGGCGCTCGAGCGCCCGCCTCGTGTACGTGTGCAACATCATGACCGAAGACGGCGAGACGACCGGCATGACCGCCTGGGAGCACGTGCAGGCGCTCCACGATCACCTCGGGCGCTATCCCGAGGTCGTGATCGTCAACGACGAGCCGATCGACGAAGAGCGCCTGGCAGCGTACGCCGAGGAGTTCGCCGACGTCGTGGTGGTCGAGCCCGACCGCTTCCGCGAGGCGGGCATCCGGTTGCTGCCGGTCGCGCTCGTCGACGGCGGACGCCACGCTCAGCACGATCCGATGCGCCTGGCCGCCGCCCTGCTCGACCTCGCCAACGAACGGAGCCCCACCTGATGGGCATCCTGTCCGCCGCTCGGGGCCGCCGCCTTCGACCACTCCTGCGCGCGTTGGCGCTGTGCTGCGCCCTGACAGCGAGCGGTGGTGCGGCGGCGCAGTCGGGCGACGCCTTCGGTGACGGCAGCCTGCGCCCGCCGACCGGACCGCGCTTCGCCGACCCGTCCTGGTACGACCTGGTCGACGTCGCGCTGCTCGCGGGCGACCCCGTGCGCATCGCGCTCACCTTGGGCGCCATCGACGGTAGCGGCGGTCTCGCGCTCGGGATCACGCAACCGATCCTCGAGGTCTACGTCGACAGCGCCGAGGGTGGGGCCGAGGCGTTGCTGCCGGGTTCGGGGCTGGCGATGCCGCTGGGCACGGGGTGGCAGGTCGCGATCCGGGTGACCGGTGACGGGGCCTGGGCGTGGGAGGCCGACGCCGACGGCGTGGTCGACCTGGCCGCGCCCATACCCGTCGAGGTCGTCGTCGACGGCACCACGATCACCGTGTTGACACCGTTCGCGCGGCCCGAGGAAGAGGCCCGCCTGTACGCGGTGAGCGGCGTGTACGACCCGTTCCGTGCCGACGGCTGGCGACCGCTCAGCCGCGAGCCGTCGCCGTGGGCGTTCAGCTCGGACCAGCAGCAGACACCGGTGGTCGACGTGTTCCCTGGCGATCCATCGGAGCGGGCCGCGGCGTTGGCACGGGGCGAGTTGCCGCGCGCGCAGGTCGCCGGCGGCATCGCGCCTGGCAGCCTGGTGTGGGTGTGGTTGATGGGCGCAGGCGTCGCCCTGGCGCTCGCAGGCTTGGTGCTGCGGACGCGCCCCGTGCGCCGCGCCGCGACGGCGACGGCGCGGGACGACGCGCCTCCGGCCGACGATCCACCCGCCCGGTACGTGACGGTGGCGCTGCCGACGATGACCGAGCCGCCGGCGGGCGAGGTCGAGCTGATCGACGACTCCGAGCTGCCGTCGGCGCCCGATGACACCGAGCCCGTCGACGCTGCCGTGGCTCAGTCCGTGCGGGTCGCCGAGACCGCCGCGTTCCCGCCCGCGCCGCTCGCGCTCCCAGCGCCTCGGCCCGACGCGTTCGCTGCAGACGCGTCCACAGCGGATCCGCTCACGGCGGACGCACCCGCCGAGGACGCCGCCGCGACGGACGCACCCGACGTGGAGTCGCCGACGCGTTCGAGCGAGACGGAGGCACCGAGCGAGCCGAGCCGGGACGCCAAGCGTTCGTAACCGCGGTCGATGAACTCCACGCCGCTGACCTGCGAGGTGCCGCGTGCTGCCAGCGCCGCCACCACGAGCGCACCGCCGGCCCTGATGTCGGCGGCGTGGACGGCGGCGCCGTGCAACGGCTGCCCGCCGCGGATCACCAGCGTGCGATCGGTCAGCTCCAGCGACGCGCCCATGCGCTGCAGCTCCGCGACGTGCGTGTACCGGTCCGGGTAGACGCGGTCGCGGACCACGCTCACGCCGGGGAGCGTCGCGAGGTACGCGCCGAACGGTGCCTGCAGGTCGGTCGGCACGCCCGGGTACTCCGTGGCCGTGACGTCGGTGGCGTTCAGATCGCCGGTGGCGTCGATGCGGACGCTCTCCGGGCTCTCGACCACGACGCGCACGCCGGTCTGCGAGAGGGCGTCGAGCACCGCCTGGACGTGCGTGGGGCGGAGGTCGCGCAGCACGACGTCGCCGCGCGTCGCCGCCACGGCGAGCATGAAGGTGCCGGCCTCGATCCGATCGGGGATGGGCCGGAAGGTGGCGCCGTGGAGGCGCGGCACCCCCTGGACCTGGATCACCGGGGTGCCGGCGCCCTCGACGCGCCCTCCCATGGCGTTGAGCAGGGCCGCGAGGTCGGCGACCTCCGGCTCGAGGGCGGCGTTCTCGATGGTGACGTCGCCCTCGCCCAGGGCGGATGCCAGGAGCACGTTCTGGGTGCCGCCGACGGTGGGGGCCTCGAACGCGACGGTGCCCTGGACCGGTCCGGTGCGACGGGCCGCGAAGGCCCCGCCGCTCTCGTCGACCTCGATGCCGAGGGCTCGGAACGCCGTCAGGTGGCGATCGACGGGGCGAGGGCCGAAGGCGCAGCCACCGGGCATCGAGATGCGCGCCTCGCCCGTGCGGGCCAGGAGCGCACCCATCGCGACGAAGCTGGCCCGCATGCGGCTCACCAGCGCGTAGGGCGCGCTGCTGCGCTGCACCTCGCGGGCGTGGAGCCGCAGCTCGCGGCCCTCCCAGCGCACCTCGGCGCCGAGGTGCTCGAGCAGCTCGAGTTCGACGAGCACGTCGGCGAGGCGCGGCACGTCGAGCAGCACGAGCGGCTCGTCGCTGAGCAGGCTCGCCAGGATCAGGTACAGGGCGGAGTTCTTGGCGGTGTGGACGCCCAACGTGCCGTGCAGCGAGCGGCCGCCCTCGATGTGCATGGTCTCTCGCGCGCGGTCCATCCGGTACGCCCCCTCGCGCCTACCATGTGGCAGTTACACATGATGCGCATGTCTAGTGTAAGAAGCATCGTGATGCGTGTCAACACGAAGCGTCACGCGCTCGACACGCACATGCTACGATGATGCCTCACCAGGAGGGTCCATCGTGCCGAAGCGCGACAAGAGCAAGCGTCTGCAGGTGGTGATCAGCGAGGAGCAGGATTCGCTCATCACGAAGACCGCCTACCAGCTGTCGAACCCCGAGCGCCTGATCTCGAAGTCGGAAGTCGTGCGCCTCGGCATCGCCATGCTCAACCGCGCCGTGGAGTCAGGGCAGGTCGACCCGGAGCTGCTGAAGTCGCTCGACGACGGCTGACGCCGCGATGTTCCAACCCGGCGAGGTCATCGACGACCGCTACGACGTTCTGGGCCCACTCGGCCAGGGCGGTATGGCGCACGTGTTCCGGGCCCACGACCGGCGCCTGGAGCGCACCGTCGCGCTCAAGGTCCTCAGACCGCACCTGACCGAGGCCGACGCAGAGCGCTTCCGCCGTGAGATCCGCGCGCTGGCGCGCTTCAACCATCCCGGCATCGTGGCCATCTACGACCTCGGTCAGGGCGAACACGTCTACTTCGCGATGGAGCTCGTCGAGGGCGGTCCGATCACCGACCTCGGACCGTACGACGGCGACACGGAGGCGGTCGAGGCGCTCCTCGCCGCCGCGATCACCGTGGCTGACGCGCTCGACTACGTACACCGCCTCGGCATGGTCCACCGCGACCTCACGCCGCGCAACATCCTGTTGACGCGCGGCGGCCATCCCAAAGTGATGGACTTCGGGCTGGTGCGGCTGACCGAGTCGTCGCGCGAGCTCACCCGCACCGGTTTCACCCTCGGCACGCCGCAGTACATGGCGCCCGAACAGGCCACGGGCGGCGCTCCGATCGGCTCGCCCGTCGACCTCTACGCCTTCGGGGCCGTCCTCTACCGCACGCTCACCGGACGCGCGCCGTTCGACGCCGACAACGACCAAGCCGTGCTGTACCAGCACGTCTACGGCAACCCCACGCCGGTCGTGGAACTCGCCCCGCTCGTGCCGATCGCGCTCGGCGAGCTCGTCGACGGGCTCCTCGCCAAGCGGCCCGAGGCCCGGCCCGCCTCGGCCGCGGCGGTAGCCGCCCGCCTTCGCGCGTTGCGGAGCGCGCACCACGTGCGCGCGCCCGAGTCCCCGCGAGCCGGGCCCGGCCTGCGCGGCACCTACCCCGGGGGGCCCGCGACGACGCGGCCGTTGCAGCTGCGCTGGCAGCGTCAGCTGGACGAGGGACCACAGTGGCCGGCCGGCCTCGGCGCCGCGGCTGGTTGGATCGCCGTCGGTCAGCGGAGCGACCAGCTGGCCATCCTGCATCCCTCCGACGGCAGCGTCACCGCCCGCTTCGCACTCAGCGACGAAGTCGTCACGGCGCCGCTCTTCGCGCACGAGCGCTTGGTCGTCGCGACGCGAGACGGTGTCGTGACGGCGTTCGCATGGCCCCAGGGACGCCCCGTCTGGACGCGCGACGACGTCGATGCGGTGGGGATCGCCCGGCTCGGCAGCGACCTCGTGGTGACGTGCCGCGATGGCCGCGTGGAGCGCTGGGACGACCAGGCCCGGCCCCGCTGGCGCTTCGATGCGGGGCGCGCCCTAGCGACGGCCGCGTGCCTGCACCGCGGCCACGCCTTCGTCTTCGACGACGACGGCTGGCTCCATGCGGTCGATCTACAGCGTGGCGTCCGGCGCTTCAAGGTCGAGGTGGGACCGAGCGTCGCGCCACCCGTGGCCGTCGACGGCGTCTTGCTGCTCACGGCACGCACCGGCGAACTCCACGCGTTCGACATCGCGACGCACGACGTCCGTTGGAGCTACGACCTCGAGGGCGAGGTGTGGGCGCCGCCGGCGGCGGCCGGTGGGCACGTCTACGTGGCCTCGTGGGGCGAACGGCTGCACGCGCTCACGCTGAAGAGCGGTGACGACGCCTGGAACGCGGACCTGGCGGCGCCCGTGACGGCGCCGCCGGTCGTCGCGGCGGGCGTGGTGTACGTGGCGACCGAAGGGGGCGCAGTGCTCGCCTTCGACGCCACCAGCGGGCGCCCCGCCGGCCAGCATCAGGTGAGCCACGCCCCGATCCAGGCGGGGCCGTTGCCGATCGGAGACGCGCTCGTGGTCGCGGCCCTCGACGGCGTCGTCCACTGCTTGCACTGACGCTCAGTCGCGGGCGAACACCGCTGGCGCGTCGCCGGCGTCGCGAAGGCGTTCGAGTGCCCGCTCGGCCACGGCGCCGGTCGCGAGCGGTTGCGCCTCGGCGTCCTCGCTCGCTGGGCGCGGCGCGACCAACCAGGTGCTCGCCACCGTCCGCGGCCACACCTCGAGCAGCCGCCTGGCGTGGGCCGAACCCGTGAGCGCGACGTGCCGCTCGACCAGCTCCCGGTAGAGCTCGACGTGCTCGGCTCCGACGCCATCGAGCGACTCCAGTGCGACCATGCCTGGGTTCAACCGCCCGGGCAGTCGCCCGGACGGGTCCCACACGTACGCCAGACCACCCGACATGCCCGCGCCGAAGTTCCGACCGGTCACGCCGAGCACGGCGACGACGCCGCCCGTCATGTACTCGCAGCCGTGATCTCCGCACCCCTCGACGACGGCCAACGCACCCGAGTTGCGGACGCCGAGCCGCTCGCCCGCCTGGCCGGCCGCGAAGAGCGCGCCGCCGGTGGCGCCGTAGAGCACGGTGTTGCCGATGATCACGCTGCGTTCGCTGGGCGGCCCGCCACGCGCCGGGCGAACCACGAGCTCGCCGCCCGACATGCTCTTGCCGACGTAGTCCTGTGCCTCACCCACGAGTTCGAGGCGGATCCCGCGCACCACGAACGCGCCGAAGCTCTGGCCGGCGGTGCCCCGGAAGCGGAAGCGGACCGTCCCGGGTGCGAGCCCGGCGTCGCCGTGGAGGCGGGCCACCGCCCCCGCCAGCGCGGCTCCGAGCGAGCGGTCGCGGTTGCTGATCGCGTAGCCGCGCTCCACGCTCACGCCGCGCTCCAGCGCCGGCGCGGCGTCGCGCACGAGCTGCTCGTCGAGCGGCTCACGCTCGGGGCGCTTGTTGCGCGGCTGCATGCGGCGACGGGCGACCGTGCCGCTGGGGTCGGGGTCGCGCAGGAGCGCGCTCAGGTCGACGCGCGCGGACTTCGGCAGCGTCACCTCGCGCGGGCGCAACAGGTCCACGCGACCGATCAGCTCGTCGAGCGAGCGCACGCCCAGGCGCGACATCAGCAGCCGCACCTGCTGCGCGACGTAGGTCATGAAGCGCACCACGTGCTCGGGCTCCCCCTGGTACTTGGCACGCAGGTCCTCACTCTGCGTGGCGATCCCGACTGGGCAGGTGTTCAAGTGGCACTGGCGGATCATCGCGCAGCCCGTCGCCACCAGCGCCGCGGTCCCGAAACCGAAGGCCTCGGCACCGAGCAGCGCCGCCACCACCACGTCGCGCCCGGTCTTGAGGCCACCATCGACGCGCAGCAGCACGCGCTCACGCAGGCCGTTCTCGACCAGCACCTGCTGCGTCTCGGCGAGCCCGAGCTCCCACGGGACGCCGGCGTGCTTGACGCTGGAGAGCGGCGACGCGCCGGTGCCGCCGTCGTGACCCGACACTTGGATCACGTCGGCGTAGCCCTTCGCGACGCCCGCCGCGATCGTACCGACACCGGAGGTCGCCACCAACTTCACGCACACCCTCGCCTCGGCGTTGACGCGCTTGAGGTCGTAGATCAGCTGCGCCAGGTCCTCGATCGAGTAGATGTCGTGATGCGGTGGCGGCGAGATCAGCGTCACGCCCGGCACGCTGCGGCGGATGCGGGCGATGTCGGCGTCGACCTTGTGACCGGGGATCTGGCCGCCCTCGCCCGGCTTCGAGCCCTGCGCCATCTTGATCTCGATCTCGCGCGCGGACACCAGGTACTCCGCCGTCACGCCGAAGCGCCCGGAAGCGACCTGCTTGATGGCGCTGTTGCCGTGATCGCCGCGCTTGGGGAACCAGCCGCCCTTCGACATCTCGGGCATGTCGCGCTCGTAGGGCCGGAACCTCGCCTCGTCCTCGCCGCCCTCGCCGGAGTTGCTCTGAGCCCCGAGGCGGTTCATCGCGACCGCCAGCGTCTCGTGCGTCTCGCGCGACACGGCGCCGTGGCTCATGGCCTGGGTCGAGAAGCGCCTGACGATCGTCGCGACGTCCTCCACCTCGTCCAAGGGCACCACCGGACCGGCCGGCACCGTCTCGAGAAGATCGCGCAGGGTGATCGGCCGGCGTTCGTCCACCAACCGGGCGTACTCGTCGAAGGCGGCGTCGTCCGAGGTGCGCACCGCCTTGTGGAGCGCCTTGAAGACGAGCGGGTTGAGCGCGTGGTACTCGCCCGCCTTCCGGAACCGGTAGATACCGCGGTCCTGCAGGGCGGCGTGCTCACCGAAGGCCTCGGCGTGCTGGCGCAACGCGTCGGTGGCGATCGCCTCGAGGCCCACGCCGCCGATGCGGCTGGTCGTGCCGGTGAAGTAGCGCTCGATCACGTCAGAGTCGACCCCGACGGCCTCGAAGACCTGCGCACCGCGGTACGACGAGATCGCCGAGATGCCCATCTTCGACATGATCTTGAGCACGCCCTTCTCGAGCGCGGCGACGTAGTTCGGCACCGCCCGGGCGGCGTCGAAGCCCGCCGGCACGTGCTTGGCCTGCAGGACGACGTCGCGTGCGGTGGCGAACGCCAGGTAGGGGTGGACCAACGCGACGCCGTAGCTCACCAAGCAGGCGATGTGGTGGTCTTCGCGCGGCTCGCCCGTGTCGCACACCAGGGCCGTGCGCGTGCGCAAGCCGGCCTGCAGCAGGCGCTGATGCACCGCCGACGCCGCGAGCAGCATCGGGATCGGGGCGTGCTCGGAGCCGACGTCCCGGTCCGACAGGATCAGGATGCCGTGACCCGCGTGGAACGCCGACACGGCCCGGTCGCAGACCTCCTCGAGCGCCGTGGCAAGCGCCTCCGGACCGTCCGCGACCGGGAACACGGTCGACAGGGTGAGCGGACGGAACGCTCCCTGCTCCTTGAGCCAGGCGAAGAGCGCCTCGTCGATCACGGGCGACTCGAAGCGCAGCACCCGTGCCGAGAGCGGCGCCTCTTCGAGCAGCGGTCCGCGCGGACCGATCACGGTGTGGAGCGACATCACGCTGCGCTCGCGCAGCGGGTCGATCGGCGGGTTGGTCACCTGGGCGAAGCGCTGCTTGAAGTAGCGGTAGAGCGGCTGCGGTTGCTCGGAGAGCAGCGCCAGCGGCGTGTCGTCGCCCATCGAACCCAAGGGGATCGCACCCTCGAACACCATCGGCTCGAAGATCCGATCGTAGTCCTCGCGGGAGTACCCGAACAAGGCCTGCGTGCGCGTCAGCGCACCGCGCTCCCACCCGCGCGCGGCGACCTCGTCGGCGCCGAGCTCGGGCGCCTCGACCAGGTAGTCGCCCACCCAGGCGCGGTACGGCCGCCGCGTGGCCAGGTCGCGCTTGACGGCGTCGTTGGTCAGCACCCGGCCGGTGGCCGTGTCGACCGCCAGCATCGAGCCGGGGCCCAGCCGTCCGCGCTCGACGACGCGCTCGTCGATGTCGACCAGGCCCGCCTCCGAGCCGACGATGACGAGCCCCTTCTCGGTGATCCAGTAGCGCTGCGGACGCAGCCCGTTGCGATCCAAACCCGCGACCGCGAAGCGGCCATCGGAGAGCGCCAGCGCCGCCGGGCCGTCCCAGGGCTCCATCAGCGTGGCGTGATAGTCGTAGAAGGCGCGCAGGTCGGGATCGACGTCGTCGCGCTCCTCGTACGCCTCGGGGACGAGCATCGCGAGCGCATGCAGCGGGTCGCGGCCCGCCTGCGTCAAGAGCTCGAACGCGTTGTCGAGCGCGGCCGAGTCCGAGCCGCCTGGCTCGATGATCGGCAGCAGGTCGTGGACGTGCTCGCCGAAGAGGCTGCTCTCGAGCACCGGCTCGCGCGAGCGCATGAAGTTCACGTTGCCCTGCAGCGTGTTGATCTCGCCGTTGTGCGCCAGGAAGCGGAACGGCTGCGCCAGCGACCAGCGCGGCATGGTGTTGGTGCTGTAGCGCTGGTGGAAGACCGCGAGTTGGGTGCGGTAGTCGGGGTCGGCCAGGTCGCGGTAGAAGACCGAGAGCTGGTCGGGCACCATCAGCCCCTTGTAGACGATCGTGCGGCTCGAGAACGAGGGCACGTAGGCGCGCCCCAAGGCGAGGTCACGAAGCCGCGCCTCGATGCGCTTGCGGGTCAGGTAGAGCAAGCGCTCGAAGCCCGCGCCGTCCAGGCCCGGCGGGCGCGCCACCAGCACCTGTCGGATGATGGGCCGCTTGGCGAGCGCGTGCTCACCCAGGGCGCCGTCGTCGAGCGGTGGGTCGCGCCACATCAGCCGCCGCAGCGGGCTGGCGTCGATCTCCGCGTCGATCGCGGCGTACATGCGTTCGAAGGGCGCGTCGTTGGCGACGAAGAACACCCCGACCGCCAGGTCCTCGTCGGCCTCCACCGCGATGCCGGCGGCGTCGAGCTCGCGCCGCAGCAGGGCGTGCGGCAGCTGCGTGAGCACGCCCGCGCCGTCGCCGGTGCGTCCGTCGGCCGAGACGGCGCCACGGTGGGCCAGCTTGCGCAGCGCCCGCAGGGCATGATCCAAGACGGTGCGGCTGGGGGTGCCTTGACACGTCGCGATGAAGCCGACGCCACAGGCGTCGCGCTCATGGGGCCACGCGAGGTGGCGGATGTCGGAGTAGTGGCGCATGCGTTCCCTTCCGGAGACGGATCCTCGACGCCCGCGACCGCGGCCCCGGGGGGCGTGCGGTCGGGCCTTCGAAGGCCGTCTGTGGCACGGGCGGCCGCCGGGAGGGCGGCAGGCGGCCGTGGCGGCACGATAGCAGCGCGGCGCGCCGACGGTCAAACGGCGCGCCGCCCGGAAGCACCCTCTGGCACGCCCGAAACGTCAGCCGATGGACCGCTTCGCCTCAGCTTCGAAGGGGCGCCTCGGCCGCGGCCTCCGCACCGAAGGCGACCGGTCCACCCGGCACCACCCCGTCGGCGTGCAGCTTCGAGTCGATCGCATCGAGCAGCGCCTGGTACGACGCGTCGATGATGTTGGTGTGGGCACCGACGGTCCCCCAGGTGCGCTCGCCGTCGCTGGTCTCGACGTGCACCCGCACCACGCTGGCGGTCCCCGTGTCGGGCCCGGCCAGCACCCGGACCTTGTAGTCCGTGAGCGTGAGCGAGCGCAGGCTCGGGTAGAAGCCCTCGAGCGCCTTGCGCAAGGCCCGGTCGAGCGCGTTGACGGGGCCGTCGCCATCCGCCGCCGTGTGCTCGAAGACGTCGCCCACCTGCACACGCACGTTGGCCTCGCAGCGCGGCCCGCCGTCGCCGTCGCGCTTGTCGATCATCACGGTGTAGCCGTGCAAGGTGAAGTACGGGCGGTGATCGCCGCGGACCTTGCGCGCCACCAGGTGGAACGACGCCTCCGCACCCTCGAACGCGTAACCGAGGTGCTCGAGCTCCTTCAGGCGACCGACCAGCGTCGCGGCCTCGTCGGCGAGGGCGCCGTCGCCGAGCTCGTCGGCCTTGGCGACCAGGTTGGCGCGGCCCGACAGGTCGGACAGCAGCACCCGGCGCGTGTTGCCGACCGACTCCGGTGGAACGTGCTCGTAGGTATCGGGACGGCGGTTGACGGCCGACACGTGGATGCCGCCCTTGTGGGCGAACGCCCCCTCGCCGACGTAGGGCGCGCGCGGGTTGGAGGCGAGGTTGGCGCGCTCGTCGACGAAGCGGCCGAGCGCCGTCGCCTCGATGAGCGGTTGCGGCTGGTCGGCGCCGAGCTTGAGGACCAGGGTCGGCAACAGGCCGAGCAGGTCGAGGTTGCCGCAGCGCTCGCCGTAGCCGCCGATCGTCCCCTGCACATGCGACGCACCCTCGCGCAGCGCCGCCAGGGCGTTGGCGATGGCCAACCCGGCGTCGTTGTGCGGATGGACGCCCAGCGGCACCCGTGCCCCCGCGGCCGCGAGGTGCTCGCGCGCGCGGCGAGTGGCCGCCGCGATCTCCTCCGGTAGTCGGCCGCCGTTGGTGTCGCACAGGACCAGGCGCTCGGCGCCGGCCTCGGCGGCAGCGATCAGCGTCGCGAGCGCGTAGTCCGGGTCGTCAGCGAAGCCGTCGTAGAAGTGCTCGGCGTCGTAGACCACGCGGCGGCCCTGGTCGCGCATGAAGGCCACCGACGAGCCGATCATCGCCACGTTCTGGTCCAGGCTCGCGCCCAGCGCCTCACGGACGTGCAGCGTCCAGGACTTGCCGAACAGCGTCACGACCGGGGTGCGTGCCGCCAGGAGCGCCGCCAGGTTGGCATCGTGCTCGACCAGCGCGTCCTTGCGCCGCGTGCTGCCGAAGGCGGCCAGGCTCGCGTGCGACAACTCGACGTCGAGCATGCGCTCGAAGAACGCGACGTCGCGCGGGTTCGAGCCCGGCCAGCCACCCTCGATGAGGTCGACCTTGAAGGCGTCGAGCCGCAGCGCCACGGCGATCTTGTCGTCGCTGGTGAAGCTGACGCCGATGCCCTGCGTGCCATCGCGCAGGGTCGTGTCGTAGACCTCCACACGGCGCCCGCGGAGCGCGTCGCGCGTCGACGGGAGGGCGTTCGTCACGGCGTGGCGACGGGAGGCGTCTGGCGGGCGACGCCGGCAGCGAGCTTGTTCAACACGTCGACGTAGGCCAGCGCCGAGGCCTCGACCACGTCGGTCGATAGGCCGCGGCCGTGGACCGAGCGCCCCTCGCTCGAGACGCGCACCGTCACCTCGCCCAAGGCGTCCTTGCCGCTGCCCACCGAGCGGATCTCGTAGGCCTCCAGCGCGATCGGCACCTGTGCGATGCGCTCGAGCGCGTGGTACACGGCGTCGACGGGACCGTCGCCGGTGGCCGCCTCCTCGTAGCTGCCGGTGTCGGTCGTCAACCGCACGGTCGCGACCGGCGTCATGTTGGTGCCGGACTGGAACTGCACGGACTCGAGCACGTAGGTCTGCGGCACGCGCGCGGTCTCGACCTCGACGAGGGCGCGGATGTCCTCGCTGGTGACGCTCTTCTTGCGGTCGGTGAGGTCCTTGAACGCCTTGAAGAGCGTGTTGACCTTGTCGTCTTCGAGCTCTCCGTAGCCCAGGTCCTCGAGCGTGCGGCGGAAGGCACGCCTGCCCGAGTGCTTGCCCATCACGAGGACGCCCGCGTCGCGGCCGACCGTCTCGGCCGACATGATCTCGTAGGTCTCGAGGTGCTTGATGACGCCGTCTTGGTGGATGCCGGACTCGTGCGCGAACGCGTTGTCGCCGACCACCGCCTTGTTCGGCGGCACCGGCGTGCCGGTCATCATGCTCACCATGCGCGACGTGCGGTACAGCTCGCGCGTGGCGATCTGGGTGTGGTGGCCCCACACGTCCTTGCGGGTCTCGAGCGCCATCACCACCTCTTCGAGCGAGGCGTTGCCGGCTCGTTCGCCGATGCCGTTGATGGTGCCCTCGACCTGGGTGGCCCCCGCCCCGACAGCCGCCAGCGAGTTCGCGACGGCCAGGCCGAGGTCGTCGTGGCAGTGGGTGCTGAAGTGCACGCCCTCCGCCCCGGGGATGCGCTCGCGGAGCGTGCGGATGAGCGCGGCGTACTCGTCGGGCATGCCGTAGCCCACCGTGTCGGGGATGTTGAGCGTGGTGGCGCCCGCCTCGATCGCCGCGCCGTAGAGGCGCACCAGGAAGTCGAGCTCGCTGCGGGTGCAGTCCTGCGCCGAGACCTCGACGTCGTCGACGTAGCGGCGCGCCAAGCGCACGCTCTCCAGCGAGGCCTCGATCACCTCGTCCTCGCTCTTGCGGAGCATGTGCTCGAGGTGGATCTTCGAGCCCGACGTGAACACGTGGATGCGCCCCGCGGCGGCCTGGTCGAGGGCCTGGGCGGCGCGTTCGATGTCGGCCGCGGCCGTCCGCGCCAACGCGCAGATCACCGGACCCCGCACCTCCCGGGAGATGCGCTGCACCGCGTCGAAGTCGCCCTGGCTGGTGATCGGGAAACCGGCCTCGATGATGTCGACGTTCAGCCGTGCGAGCTGCTTGGCGATCTCGATCTTCTGCGCGGTGTTGAGCGCGACGCCGGGCGTCTGCTCACCGTCGCGGAGGGTCGTGTCGAAGATGCGGACGTGCGCCATGGGGTCCTCCATGGGATGCTCGGCGAAGCCGAGCCGACCGGCGTGGCCGGGTGGTGCGGGACGTGGGCCGCTGCGCGCTGTGCGCTCAGCCCTTCTTCTGGGCGATGAACGGCATCATCGTCCGTAGTCGCGCCCCGACCTCGGCCAGTTGCGTCTCCCCCGTCGCGCGGCGCTGCGACTTCAGGCGCGGTTGGCCGGCCTGGTTCTCGAGCAGGAACTCGCGCGCGAAGGTGCCGGTCTGGATGTCGCGCAGCACCTCGCGCATCGCTGCGCGCGTCTCGTCGGTGACCATCTTCGGCCCCGTCACGTAGTCGCCGTACTCGGCCGTGTTCGAGACCGAGTAGCGCATGCGCTCGAAGCCCCCCTCGTAGATGAGGTCGACGATCAGCTTCATCTCGTGCACGCACTCGAAGTACGCGATCTCGGGCTGGTAGCCGGCCTCGACCAGGGTCTCGAAGCCCGCCTGCATCAGCGCGGTGACGCCGCCGCACAGGACCGACTGCTCGCCGAACAGGTCGGTCTCGGTCTCCTCCTTGAAGGTCGTGAGCAGCACGCCGCCACGGGTGCCGCCGATCGCCTTGGCGTAGGCCAGGCCGCGCTGCATGGCCGTGCCGGTGGCATCGAAGTGCACCGCCAGGAGGCAGGGAACGCCGCCGCCTTCGGTGTAGGTGCGGCGCACCAGGTGTCCGGGGCCCTTGGGCGCGACCATGAACACGTCGACCTCGTCGGACGGTTGGACCTGATGGAAGTGGACGTTGAAGCCGTGCGCGAAGAGCAGCGCGTTGCCGGCCTCGAGGTTCGGCGCGATCTGCTCGCGGTACACGGTCCCCTGGACTTCGTCGGGCAGCAAGACCATGACCAAGTCGCCGGCCTTGGCGGCCTCGGGCACCTCGAGCACGCGCAGGCCGGCGGCCTCGGCCTCGGCCCAGGAGCTGGAGCCGCGGCGCAGGCCGACGACCACGTCGAGTCCCGATTCCATGGCGTTGAGCGCGTGGGCGTGGCCCTGCGAGCCATAGCCGATCACGGCGATGGTCTGGCCCTGCAGGTGCTGGAGGTTGGCGTCGTCGTCGTAGTAGATGGTGGTGGGCATGCGTTGGTGTCGCTCCTCAGTGGGTGCGGCCGCTCAGGCGGCGCGGGTGGCGGTGTCGGTGGCGCGCTGACCGGCGCTGCGCGGGAGCGCGACGCGGCCGGTGCGGATGAGTTCGAGGATGCCGAAGCTGCGCATCTGCTCGATGAACGCGTCCGTCTTGCCCTCGTCGCCGGTGACCTCGAAGACGAGCGCGTGGCGGTCGACGTCGATGATGCGGGCGCGGAAGTCCTGGGCGATCTGGCGCAGCTCGACGCGGTCCTCGGGCGTGCGCACCGCCACCTTGATCAGCATCAACTCGCGCTCGACGTACGGGCCCTCGGAGTGGTCGATGACCTTGACGACGTCGATCAGCTTCTGGAGCTGCTTCTGGAGCTGCTCGATGGCCGCGTCCTCCCCGAACACCACGAAGGTGGTTCGGCTCATGCCGGGGGTCTCGGACTGGGCGACGGAGAGCGACTCGATGTTGAAGCCACGCCGCGCGAACAGCGCCGCGATGCGCACGAGCACACCCGGACGGTCGCGCACGGTGACCGACAGCACGTGGTTGCGGGCGACGTCCAACACCTGAGCGGCTTGCGTGGCGCTCATCGCGTCACCGCCTTCTCGCCCTCGGGCTCGTCGGGTTCCTGGTCGCCGATGATCATCTCGTCCACGCCGGCGCCGGCCGGGATCATCGGGAAGACCTTCTCCGACTCGTACACGACGAAGTTGAGCAGCACCGGCTTCTTCGCGGCCAGCGCCTCGGGGATGATGCGCGCCGCGGTCTCACGGTCGAACACGTTGTGCCCCTCGATCCCGTACGCCTCGGCGAGCTTGGCGAAGTCGGGGTTCGAGTCCGCCAGGAAGACCTCGGAGTAGCGCTGGGCGTGGAACATCTCCTGCCACTGCCGCACCATGCCGAGCATGCCGTTGTTGGTGATGGCGATGACGATCGGCAGCTGGTGCTTGTAGATGGTGGCGAGCTCCTGGATGTTCATCTGGATGCTGCCGTCGCCCGCGACGCACACGACCGTCTCGCCGGGCCGCGCGAAGGCTGCGCCGATGGCGGCCGGCAGGCCGAAGCCCATGGTTCCCAGGCCCCCGGAACTGATCCAGGTACGCGGCTTCGAGGTCGGGAAGAGGCGAGCGGCGAACATCTGGTGCTGTCCGACCTCGGTGGTGACCACGCAGTCGCCACCCGTGGCACGCTCGAGCATCTGGATAACCTCTTGCGACACGAGCGGCTTGTCGGTCTTGAAGCGCTCCGGGTAGCGGGCCTTCCACTCCTTGAGCTGCGCCCACCAGTCGTCGAGCGCGAGCGGTCCGAGCTGCTCGGTCAAGCGCGGCAGCACGTCGCGCAGGTCACCGACGACGGGCACGTGGGCCTTGACGAGCTTCGAGATCTCGGCGGGGGCGACGTCGATGTGCACGATGGTGGCGTTCGGCGCGAAGCGCGACAGCTTGCCGGTGACGCGGTCGTCGAAGCGCAGCCCCGCGCCGACGATGAGGTCGCAGTGGGTGATCGCTCGGTTGGCCGTCACGGTGCCGTGCATGCCGGGCATGCCCAGCGCCTGATCGGCGCCGGCCGGGTACGCGCCGATGCCCATCAGCGTCGTGATCACCGGGATGCCGGTGACCTCGGCGAAGCGCATCACGGCCTCGGGTGAGCTCTGGCCCCCGCCGCCGACCATCATGACGGGACGCTGGGCGTCCCTGATCGCGTTCGCCGCGCGCTTGATCTGGCGGGCGTTGCCGATCAGCGTCGGCCGGTAGCCGGGGAGGTCGACCTCGACGTCGAAGGTGCCCGTAAACTCCGCCTGCTGGACGTCCTTGGGGATGTCGATCAGGACGGGACCGGGCCGCCCGGTCGAGGCGATGTGGAAGGCCTCGGTGACGACCATCGGGATGTCGTCGACGTGCTGCACCAGGTAGTTGTGCTTGGTGATCGGCAGCGTGATCCCGGTGACGTCGGCCTCTTGGAACGCATCGGTCCCGATGAGCGCGCTGGGCACGTTGCCGGTGACCGCGATGAGCGCCGACGAGTCCATGTGGGCGGTGGCGAGGCCGGTCACGAGGTTGGTGGCACCCGGTCCGCTGGTGGCGAAACAGACGCCCACGCGGCCCGACGCCCGGTAGTAGGCGTCCGCTGCGTGCGCGCCGGCCTGCTCGTGGCGTACCAGCACGTGCCGGATCGGGGAGTCATAAAGCGCGTCGTAGACGGGCATGATAGCCCCGCCCGGATGACCGAACACGGTGGTCACCCCGTGGCGCTCGAGCGCTTTGAGCAGCGCTGCGGCGCCGTTCACGAACTCGGTCCCATCATCGTGCCTCTCCTCCCCGTGCGCGCTTACGCGCTACACGACGGCCTCGCTCACGACAAGACCCCGCCAGGCAATATGACCGTGGCGGGGTCCAGCGACGTCGACCGCAGGCGGTGAGCCGGCGCTTCCCCCTAGCCCGGTAGGGCCAGGAGAATCGCGTGCAGCAGGGTGTTGGTACGCATCTGCCGACAGCTCATCGCTGGGCAGCATACGTGGTGCTACACTACATGTCAACCGAGGCTCGTCGCACGCATGCCGTCTGCATGGGCGCTCCCGCGCGTTGGCGCGGACGCCGCACCATATGGAGGTGCCGCCATCGAAACGCTACGCGTGTCCGCAGGCTCGAGGCCCAACGCGGTCGCCGGGGCGATCGCGGCCCTGTTGCGTCAGACCGGCGCCGTCGAGGTCCAGGCGATCGGCCCGCACGCCGTGAACCAAGCCGTCAAGGCGTTGGCCGTGGCACGGAGTTACCTGGAACAGGACCAGCTCGACCTCACGGCCGCTCCGAGCTTCGTCAAACTCGAGCTGCACGACGAGGAACGCACCGCCGTCCGCTTCGACGTCACCGCGCACCCCCGCGCGTCGGCCTCCGACACTGCGGGTGCGACGGCCGTCGGCGACGGCGAGGCCGACCAGCCGGTGCACTGACGACGCCGCCTGCCTCAGTTCGCGCTCATCGAACCTGCGTAGCATAGACGCAGATAGCGGTGCCGTATGCTCGATTCGGTACCGCGCGCCCGCACGTTGCCACCGGCGACGCGCGGGCGCCACGTGAGAGGCGACACCATGATCCTGTTCGATACCGGCTACCTCATCATCGGCCTCATCGCCTTCGTCGGCTCGCTCGCCGTCCAGGGCTGGCTCCGCAGCACGTACGGCACGTGGAGCAAACGTCCCAACACCGCGGGCCTCACCGGCCAGCAGGTGGCGCGCGCGATCTTGCGCGAGAACGGCTTGAACGACGTCCAGGTGGTGGCGACACCCGGCGACCTCACCGACCACTACGACCCCCGCAAGCGGGTGGTCGCGTTGTCGCAGCACAACTACTCCCAGGCCAGCGTCGCCGCCGTGGCGGTCGCCGCACACGAGGTCGGTCACGCGCTGCAGCACGCCAAGGGGTACGCCCCGCTGCGCTGGCGCAGCGCCGTGCTCCCCTTGGCACAGATCGGGAGCCAGTGGGGACCGATGCTGGCGATCTTCGGCATCATGCTCGGCTTCGGTGGCCTGCTCGACGTCGGCATCGTGCTCTTCGGCGCCGCGGTCGTGTTCCAACTCGTCACGTTGCCCGTGGAGTTCGACGCCTCGAACCGGGCCCTCGCGCAGATGCGCAACCTGGGCGTCGTGACCAGCACCGACGAGGGCGGCTCGCGGGCCGTGCTGAACGCTGCCGCGCTGACCTACGTCGCCGCTGCCGCGACCTCGATCATGTACCTGCTGTACTTCATCATGCAGAGCCGCCGCTGAGCCGCGGTCGCGCCAGCCCCGGTGCGCCCGCTGCGCAGCCACACGACCCCGGACGCGAGGCCGTGCTGCGCGTCGTGGCCGAGGTCATCGGTGGCGGCAGGCATCTGGCGCCGGCCCTCGATGCCACCCTCGGCGGCATCGCCGAACGCGAGGTGCGCGCGTTCGTGACCGACGTCGCGTACGGCGTGGTGCGCCACGTCCGTGCCCTCGAGGCCGCGCTCGCGCCTCGACTCGAGGCACCGGAGCGGCTGCCGGAGCGCGTGCGCCTGGCGCTCCTCGCCGGCGCGTTCGAGCGGCTGCTGCGCGGCACGCCGCCGCACGCCGCCGTCAACTCGTGGGTCGAGGTCGTCAAGCGTGGGCCGCGCGCCGACCGGGCGCTCGCGGGTCTCGTCAACGCCGTCCTGCGACGGATCGGGCCGGACGACCTCCCGACACCCCTCGGCGCCGGCTGCCTCGAACCCTGGCTGTTCGAGCGGTTGACGCTCGCGCTGGGCAGCGACCTGGCCGAGCGTGCGGCGCTCGGCATGCTGAGGCCCGAGCCGTTGTGGTTGAGTGCGCCCGACGCGGACGCCGCGCGGGCGCGGCTCGCCGACGACGGCGCCGACGTCGCCGACGGACCGATCGAGGGCAGCCTGCGCGTCCGCGCGCCGCGGCCCTTGCGCGCCCTCGCCGCGTATCGCGAGGGCCTGGTCCAGCCGCAGAACCCCGCGTCGCTCGCCGTCGTGCATGCCTGCGGCGAGGTGGCAGACATGCGCGTGCTCGATCTCTGCGGCGGTCACGGCGTCAAGGCGGTGGCCCTCGCCGCGCGCGGTGCGCACGTGCTCAGCGTGGAGCGCGACGAGGCCAAGCTGCGCGCGGCGGCACGCAACGCGCAGCGGCTCGGGGTCGCCGTGGACGCCCTCGCGTGGGACCTGACCACAGCGCCGCCGCTCGAGCCCGCTCAGGTCGTGCTGCTCGACGCCCCGTGCAGCGGCACCGGGACCCTCCGTGGACACCCCGAGATCGGCCTGCGCCTGACACCGGCGGCCGTGGCATCGCTGGTCGAGCTCCAGGCGCAACTGCTGCGCACCGCGCTCGCGTGCGTGGCGCCGGGCGGACGGCTCGTCTACGCCGTGTGCTCCCTGACGCCCGACGAGGGTCCGCACCAGATCGAGCGGCTGCTGGCCGAGTCACCGGCCTTCGTGCCAGAGGCACCGATGCTGGACCTGCCGCACGTAGCGGCCGCAGGCCCCGGCGCCTGGATCGTTCCCGAGGACGGTCTCGACGGCTTCTACGTCGCGGCGCTGCGCCGCGCCGGTTGAGCGTGTAGCCTCGCGCATGGCAGCCCCCTGGCAGCAGCTCTCGGCCCACGCCTGGCTCGTGCCTGGCGCCGTCAACAGCGTGGTGCTCGAGCACGCGGGGCGCGCCGTGGTGATCGACACCGGCGCCGACCGCGACGCCGGCAAGCGCCTGGTGCGCGGGTTGCGCGAGCGCTCCTGGCGGCTCGAGGCGATCGTGACCACCCACGCGCACGCCGATCACGTCGGCGGGCACGCCGCGGTGCTGCGGCAACTCGACGTGCCGGTGTACGCGCCTGCGATCGAGGCCGAGCTCATGCGCGCACCGGTGCTCGAACCGATCTACCTGTTCCACGGTGCCGCGCCGCTCCCCGAGCTCACGACCCGCTGGCTCCAGGCCGAGCCGAGCCGCGTCGACGTCGTCGCCGAGGCCGGCGCGCTCGACCTGATCGGGCTGCCGCTCGAACTCATCGCGGTCGACGGACACGCCATCCGTCAGCTGGCCGTGCGGGTCGACGATGTCTTGATCGCCGGCGACGCCGTGTTCGGCGCAGCGATCGCCGCGCGCTACCCGCTGCTCTTCGGCCACGACGTGGTCGCTCAACGCCACTCGGCCGAGCGCGTCGGGGCCGACGCCGCGCGCCTCGCGGTGCCCGGGCACGGCGAACCGGCACCCCCGCGCCAGCTGGCAGCCGTGACCATCGACGCCATCGACGCGGCGCATGCGGCGCTGCGAAGCGCCCTGGCGGCCCGGCCCGATGGCGTCGAGACGGCAGCCGTCGTGCGCGCCGTCGCGGCCGCCACCGGAGCTCGCATGGACGACCTACCGCGCTGGCACCTCAACCACACCACGGTCTGCGCCTACCTCGCGGCGGCGCGCGCCGCGGGCGAGGCCGACGTGCGGATCGACGACGGTCGACTGCTCTGGTTCGCACGCCCCGCCTGACGGCGCCGCACGGACGAGCCTGCGTCGCGACGTCCGAGCGCGCGGCGCGGGGCGGAGGGTCAGGGCGCGTCGGCGCCGATCAGCAGCTCGGGCTGCGGCTCGGCCCGCAGCGCCTGCGCGACCGCATCCGCCACGTCGGCCGGCGCCAGCGCACCCTTGGGCGCGCCGCCGAGCGGGGCCCACAGGTCGGTCGCCACCGCTCCGGGTCGCACCACGGTCACGCTCACACGCTGGCGCCGCAGCTCGAGGGCAGCCACGCGGGCGACGCCGTCGACACCCGCCTTGCTGGCGGCGTAGGCCGCCATGCCGCGCGCAGCCGACAGCTCGGGCCGGGCGCCCAACACCAGGACGCGACCGCCCTTGGCAAGCCTCGGCGCCAGGTGCTTCACGGTCAACGCGAAGCCCCAGACGTTCGCGCCCCACTGCGTCTCCCAGGCCGCCACGTCCGCGTCGCTCAAAGCGCCGGGGAGGGCCGCGCCGACCGCGTACACGAGCACGTCGATGTCGGGGAGGTCGTCGGCGAGCGCTGCGACCTCGAGCTCGACGGCGACGTCGGCCCCCAACGCACGTGCGGCGCCGAGGTCGCCGCGCAGGCGTCCGAGGGCGGCGGCGTCGCGGCCGACGAGCGTGAGATCGAACGCAGGGGCCAGGGCGCGCGCGATGGCGCTGCCGATCCCGCCGGTGGCTCCGATGATCATGGCATGAGGCATGCGGGCATGGTAGCGACGCCACGGCGCTTCACGCCGTAGGCTGCGACGCGATGACGACGGCACCCGACGCGCCCACACCCCAAGCGGTTCGCGCGGCCCTTCTCGCCGGCGACGGTGCGCGCGCCGAACGGTCGTGGCGGGCGCTCATCGCGATCGAGCCCGATGCGACCACCGCCTGGACCTGTGGCATCGAGGTGGCGGGCTGGCGCGCCGACGCCGAGGCCGTGGCGGAACGCGAGCGCGGCGGCCGCGCGGCGCTCGCGCGCTCCGGCGGCGCATGGCGCGAACGCCACGCGCTCGCGCTCGCGTCGGGCGAGGCCCACGTGTGCCTGGCAGACCTCCGCGGCGCGCTACCGCGCCTGGGCGAGGCGCTCGGACAGACCGAGTGGCACCCGGGCGACCCCGCCGTCGTCACGGCGTTGCTGGCCATCGCACACGTGCACGCGCTCCACGCCGCGCCGCGCAAGGCGCTCGAGCAGGTCGCTAGGGCGGCGCTCCGCGCCGCCGCGCACGCCGCGGAGCGCGCGCGCGCGCGAAGGTGGCGGGCGCGGGCGCACTGGGTCGTCGCCGTCGCGAACGTGCGCCTCGGCCACTCGGCCGCGGCCGCAGCGGCACGCCGTGCTCGGCGCTTGGCAGGCCTCGCGCGCGCCGACGGCCGCGTGCCGGAGGCGTTGCGGCTCGACGCCGAGGCGGCCGTGCTGAGCGACGATGCGTCGGCCGAGGCGGGCACGCTCGCGCGCGCCGACGCTCTCGACCTGGCTGGCGTGCGCGGTCGGGCCACGCTGCTGCGCGCCGCACTGGTGCGCAGCCGCAGCTGAGATCGTGCATGGCAGCGCCGCGCGCGCCCATGCGTCAGATGCGTTACCTCTCCCGGCGCCGTGCCGGTGTTCACTGACCCATGGATTGGGAACTGCCCGTCATCGCGTTGCGGACGCAAGTCGTGCTCCCGCGCACACTCGAGAACGTCGACGTCGGCCGACCGAAGTCGAAACGCGCGCTCGAGGAGGCGCAGGCGGGTGACAACCGCGTCTTGCTGGTCGTGCAGCGCGAGCCACGGGTCGACGATCCGGCGGCACCGGACTTGTACGACGTCGGCACCCTGTGCGTCGTGAAGCAGGTGATCCGCCTGCCGGACGACACGCTGCAGGTGTTGGTCGAGGGGCGCGAACGTGCCCGCATCGACGCCTACCTCCCCGGCGCCACCCTGCGCGCTCAGGTGACCACCATCAAGGAGCCGCAGTCGGCGCGCACCGCCTCGGAGGTCGGCGCCATCGTCGACCAAGTCAAGAGCGTGTTCGGCGAGTACGCCCAGCAGAACAAGAACCTCCGGCTCGACTCGTTCCACCTCGAGAACCTGAAGTCGCTGAAGGAGCCCGGCCCGCTGGCCGACGTCGTCACCAAGTACGCGACCTGGGAGAGCAGCGACAAGCAGGCCGTGCTCGAGGAGGCCGACCCGGCCACCCGACTCGAGCTCGTCCTCGGGTACCTGTCGCGCGACCTCGAACGCTTCGACACCGAGAAGCAGATCAGCGCACGTGTCAAGCAGCAGATGGACGCGAACCAGCGCGAGTACTACCTGCGCGAGCAACTGAAGGCGATCCAGCGCGAGCTCGGCAGCGACGACGCCTCCGAGGCGGAGGAGTTGAAGCAGAAGGTCGAGGAGAAGGACCTCCCCGAGGCCGCAAAGGAGCGGGCGCTCAAGGAGATCGAGCGGCTCGAGAAGATGGCCGGCGGCTCGCCCGAGGCGACCGTTGTGCGCACCTACCTCGACGTCTTGCTCGACCTCCCCTGGAGCGAGATCGACGACGAGACGCTCGACATCGCCCACACCGAGAAGATCCTCGACGAGGACCACCACGCGCTCGAAGAGCCCAAGGAGCGCATCCTCGAGTTCCTGGCGGTGCGCCAGCTGACGAAGGACCGCGAAGGCGCGGACTACAAGTCGCCCATCCTGTGCCTGGTGGGACCTCCTGGCGTCGGCAAGACGTCGCTGGGCAAGTCGATCGCGCGCAGCATGAGCCGCTCGTTCGTGCGCATGAGCCTCGGCGGCGTGCGCGACGAGGCCGAGATCCGTGGCCACCGCCGCACCTACATCGGTTCGCTGCCCGGCCGGATCATCCAGGGCATGAAGACCGCCGGCAAGATCAACCCGGTCTTCCTGCTCGACGAGGTCGACAAGATGACCGCGGACTTCCGCGGCGATCCGTCGTCGGCCCTGCTCGAGGTGCTCGACCCGGAACAGAACGACACCTTCGCCGACCATTACCTCGAGATCCCGTACGACCTCTCGAAGGTCATGTTCATCACGACGGCCAACACGCTCTCGACCATCCCGCGGCCGCTGCTCGACCGCATGGAGGTCATCCACATCCCGGGCTACACCCTCGACGAGAAGATGGCGATCGCGCGTCGCTACCGCGTGCCGCGGCAGCTCGCCGACCACGGCCTCGAGGAGCGCGCGACGATCGGCGACGACGCGGTGCGCAAGATCGTGACCGAGTACACCCGCGAGGCCGGCGTCCGCACGATGGACCGCCTGATCGCCAAGACCGCGCGGAAGCTCGCCAAGGCCTATCTGGACGAGGCATGGGACGGCGAGCACACGGTCGACGCCGAGCGCGTCCGCACCCTGCTCGGCGTGCCGCCGTACCGTGACGAGGCGACCGACAAGCAGCCCCAGATCGGGCTGGCGCACGGCCTCGCCTGGACGTCCGTCGGTGGCGTGACGCTCGACATCGAGGTCGTCTCGGTCCCCGGCAAGGGGAAGGTGACGCTGACCGGACAGCTGGGCGAGGTGATGAAGGAGAGCGCCCAGGCGGCCATCGCGTACCTGCGCAAGCACGCCAGCGACTACGGACTGCCCGCCGACTTCCACGAGACGCGCGACCTGCACGTGCACGTGCTCGAAGGCGCGACGCCCAAGGACGGTCCGTCGGCGGGCATCGCGATCGCGACGGCGGTCGTGAGCGCGCTGACCGGGCGCCCCATCCGCGGTGACGTCGCCATGACGGGCGAGATCACGCTGCGCGGCCGGGTGCTCGGCATCGGCGGCGTCAAAGAGAAGCTGCTCGCCGCACACCAGGCCGGCATCAGCCGCGTGCTCCTGCCCGAGGCCAACGAGGCCAACCTCGAAGACGTGCCCGCCGAGATTCTGGCGGAACTCGAGGTCACGATCGTCAAGGACTTCGGTCAGGTGCTCGAGGTGATGTTGGCGGTCGCCGGCGAAGGCACCTTCGAGCCCCCGCCGGTGACGGCGGACGCCCGCGTGACCCGCCCTCCCGGCGTGCCGCCGGCCTGACCGGCCCCAGCGTCGCGGGCGCTCAGACCGCCGCTTCGTCGCCGTCTTGCGCGCCGTGCCGGCCGTCGGCGAGCCCGCGGTGCTGCAGCATGTGGAGACGCGCGTAGCGACCGCCGCGGGCGATCAGCGCGGCGTGATCGCCACGCTCCACCACGCGGCCACCCTCGACGACGGCGATGGCGTCCGCCTCGCGAACCGTCGCGAGCCGGTGCGCGATCACCAGCATGGTCACGCTCCCCTCCGCGAGGCGACCGGCGAGGGCCTCCTGGACGACCGCTTCGGCCTCTGCGTCGAGATGCGACGTCGCCTCGTCGAGCACGAGCACCCGGGCCCCGCGCAACAGCGCCCGCGCGATCGCCAGGCGCTGGCGCTGCCCACCAGACAGCTTCACGCCGCGCTCACCCACTTCGGTGTGCACACCCTGCGGTAGCTCGCCCACGAACGTCGCCGCGCCGGCGAGCGTCAGCGCCCGCAGCGCGTCGGCCTCGACGGCCTCGGGGCTGCCGTAGCGCACGTTCTCCAGCACGCTGCCGCTGAACACCGTCGGCTCCTGCGGGACGATCGCGATCGCGCGCCGCAGGGCGCGCAGGTCGAGGTCGCGCAGGTCGACGCCCCCGAGCGCGATGCGGCCCGCCTCGGGATCGTAGAGCCGCTGCACCAGGCGCGTGACGGTGCTCTTGCCGCCGCCCGAGGCGCCGACCAGCGCCACCGTCCCGCCGGCCGGAACCGTCAAGTCGAAGCCATCGAGGGCCGGGCGCTCCGCCTCGGTGTAGCGGAACCGCACGCCCTGCATCACCAGCTCGGTCCCGTCGGGGAGCGCCAGGTCGCCGCTCGGCTCGCTGGGCCGCGTGATCAACTCGTCGAGGCGCTCGAGCGCCGCGATGCCGGCCTGGAGCTGGTTGTTGAAGTTCAGGACGAACACGACGGGGCCCATGAGCTGGCCGAGGTAGAGCAGGAAGGCCACCAGGACGCCGACGGTCAGCTCGGGTCCGGGCAGCGTCGCGAGCGCGTCGCCGGCGGCGCCGGAGACCGCGATGCCGCCGATCACCAGGATGGCCCCGGCACCGAGACCGCCGGCCAGGCCGATCCCGCCCTGCATCAGGCCGAGGTGGCGGCGCCGTTCGAGGTTGAGGCGTCGGTACGAGCGCGACTCGCCCCCGAAGCGTTCGCTCTCCTGCTCCTCGGCGGTGAAGCCCTTGACGGTCGCGATGTGGCCGATCGCCTCCGTCGCCACCGCGGTCATGTCGCCGACCTTGGCGCGCACCGCGCGCGCGAGGCGCCGCAGTGGCTCCTGGAACGCCAAGGTGACTCCGCTCATCGCGACGACGACCAGCACTGCCACCAGCGCCAGCGGCCAGTGCATGGCGAACATCAACGCCAGCACGACGCCGATGCTGAACAGCTGGCCCACGATGCGCGACGCCCCGGCCTGGATCATCGCCTCGAGCGCGTTGACGTCGGCGACGACGCGCGAGACGAGCGAGCCGGAGCGCTCGCGCGTGAAGCGCGCCAGCGGCAGCGTGAGCAGGTGGGCGTAGGTGCTGCGGCGCACGTCGTCGACCACGCGCTGCGTGAACGCGAACGACACGAACATGCCCGCGTACTCGAGCGCCTCGCGGATCACGTAGTACGCGACCAGGACGAGCGCCAACACGCCGAAGATGCGCAGCTCGCCGGCCGGGATCGCCACGTCGAGGACGTAGCGCGCGAACTGCGGCGCCAGCTGGGCGACCGCGGAACTCAGCGCGATGAGGAGCGACACGCCGACGACCTGGGCGCGATACGGCGCGAGCAGCGCCAGCAGGCGCGGCAGGGCGCGGGCGACCGGGCCCGCGGGCGCGGTGCTGCCGGTCGCGCCGACGTCGCCGATGCCGCCGGCGTTCACGCGGTGCCCCGAACCAACACGGCGTCGCCGTGCCAGCGGGCCGGGCCCAGCCGCGCCGGCAGCGCGACGCTCTCGAAGCGCTCCACGGCGCAGCTGCCGCCCGCCCACGCCAGCGTGGCGGCGCCCTCGAGAACCGTCCAGAGTTCGAGGCTGCGAGGCTCCACCTGCCAGGCGTGCTCGAGCGGGGCGGCCTCGCGACCGAGCGTCCAGCGCTCCATGCGGAACGCGTCGGTGGTCGCGAGGCGCTCCCGGCCAGGCGCCAGCGGCAGCGGGTGCGCAGCGGGCGCAGCGGGCGTCAAGCGCGCGACGTCGAGCGCCTTGTCGACGTGCAGGTCACGCGCTCGACCCGCGGCGTCGCGGCGGTCGAAGTCGTAGAGCCGGTAGGTGAGATCGCTCGCCTGCTGCAGTTCGTACAAGACGATGCCTGGGCCGACGGCGTGGACGACGCCGGCCTCGTTCACGACCACGTCCCCCGGAGCGACCGGCAGCTGACGCAGCAGCGCCTCCAGGCTGGCGGCAGCCACCGCGTCGCGGACCTCGTCACGTGAGACGGCGCGACGCCAGCCCCAGGCAACGCTCGCGTGGGCGGCGGCGTCGAGGATCAACCACGCCTCGGTCTTCCCCAGGTGGCCGCTCGCACGCTCGGCGGACAGCGCGTAGGCGTCGTCGGGGTGCACCTGCACCGACAACGTTTCCACGGCGTCCAAGAGCTTGACGAGCAGCGGCATGCGGGCACCGTAACGCGCGAACGGTGCGCTGCCGACGAACGCTTCGCCGAGCGTGGCGGCGAGGGCGCCGAGCGTCGCCGTCGCCCCTGCCGGGGCGGCGCGGCCGTCGTTCGCCGGCACGGCGCGGGTGTCGGGGCCGGCCAACCAGGCCTCGCCCACCGGTCCGTCCGGTGGCGGTGCGGCGCGCGGCAGGTCGACGAGGCGCCGGCCGCCCCAGGGGCGCTCGACGAGCGCCGGTTCGAGGCGCAGGGGGGTACGGGTGGGGTCGCTGGTCTGCATCGTGAAGGGTTCCGGAGCGCGAACACACGCACCGGTCATCGCCGGCACGTACGATAGGGCGCGAGCCGATGACCGACGCCCTCGCGTACTTTATCAACGATGCCGGTTGGCTCGCCCCGCTCTACTACGTGCTGTCGTTCGTGGTCACGGCGCTGCTGCCGTTCATCCCAACGCCGCTCGTGGGCGCGTTGGGCGGAGCCGCGTTGGGGACAGGTCCCGCCATCGCGTACGGCGTCGTGGGCTTGGGTCTCGGAGCCCTCGTGGCCCTCAACCTGTCGCGTCGCCTGGGCCGGCCGATCGCGCTCAAGATCGTCTCCCCCTCCGCCTGGGCCGTGTGGGAGTCCCTCCTCGGCGTGCGCTCACTGCTGTTGTGGGGCGTGATCTTCTTCGTCCTCAACGTCGACTTCGCGGTCGTCGCGGCGGGCCTGTCGTCGCTGCGCCTGCGCGACCTATGGATCACGGCCATGATCGCGCGCTTCCCCTGGCTCGTCGCAAGCGCCTGGTTCGGCGAGCTGATCTTCGTGTCCGACACGGTGATGCTGTTGGCGCTCGTGGTGATGCTCGCGATGATGGTGGTGATCGGGAAGGTCCGGCCACGCGTCCAACACTGGCTCGTGCGGTGGGTCGAACGCCACGACCCCGAGGCCGCTGCGCGCTCGCGCCAACGGGCGCGGCGCGACGATCGATGACTTCCTCCACGACCCTGCCCGGCAGCTCGAGCCCAGCGCAGGGCCCTTTCGCTTCCCGGAGCGAGCGGCGGGTCGCGCGCTGCCCGAGATCGTCGACGGCACGGCGATCGGACCGAGCCGACTCGCCGACGTGCTCGAAGCGAGCGGCACGATCGCGTTCCTGGTCGTCCAGGACGATGTGATCGCGTACGAGCGGTACTTCGGGGGCCACACGGAGGAGTCACCGTCTCAGTCCTTCTCCGTGACGAAGTCGATCACCTCGGCGCTCGTCGGCGCCGCCCTCGACGACGGCATCCTCCGTTCCGTCGATCAGCCGGTCGTCGACCTCGTCCCCGAGTACGCCAGCCGCGATCTCGATCGCGTGACGCTCGCGCACCTGCTCGCGATGACGTCAGGCATCGACTACGTCGAGAACGACAACCCGTTCGGGCTCCACGTGCCTTTCAACGACACCTCGG
This sequence comes from Trueperaceae bacterium, assembly GCA_003556805.1. Lineage (GTDB taxonomy): Bacteria > Deinococcota > Deinococci > Deinococcales > Trueperaceae > CSSed10-48. The sequence continues at coordinate 55,406 of PWQI01000099.1, forward strand.
ACACCGAGCGGATGATGCTCGCGTTCCGGTTGGACGGCGAGCCGGGGTCCGAGTTCCGCTCCAAGTCGGGCGACGTCGGCCTCCTGTCGCTCGTCCTCAGCCGTGCGCTCGCGCCTGAGACGATCGCGGCTTACGCGCAGCGCCGGCTCTGGACGCCGCTCGGCATGGAGCACGAGGGGATCTGATCGCTCGATCGGGGCGGAGTCGACGACGCCGTGTGGCCGGCCGACTTCAAAGCGGTTGGATTCCGGAACTACGCAGCCCTGTGGTGGCTGCTCTCCGAAGACGAGGGCGACGTCCTGGCCCAGGGAAAGGACGGCCAGTTCCTCTACGTGAACCCCGCCCGGAACACGATCGTCGTACGGCTCGGTCGGGGCGCCGGCGATCTTCGCACCAGCCAATGGGTGTCGCTGTTCCGAGGCGTGTCGCGCGCGGTGGAGTGAACGAGGTCGCTCAGGGAGGCTGACCGTCATCGCGCCCAGCCGAACCGTCGGCTGGACGAGCGACCCCATCATTTCGCCGCTGGCCCGGACCGCCCCTCAACCGCCGGGTGCGACCAACGGCTCGGCCACCGCGAGTCGCCCCTCGTCGAGCCTGACGTGCCGATCGGCGTCGGCGACCAGCGCCTCGTCGTGCGTGACGATGACCACGGCCGCGCCACGGGCGTTCGCCGCGGTGCGCAGCACCTGGTAGACGGCGTGCGCGCTGGCGCGATCGAGGCTACCGGTGGGCTCGTCGGCCAGCACGACGCTGGGACCCAGCACGAGTGCCCTGGCGACGGCGACGCGTTGGCGCTCGCCACCCGAGAGCGCGTGGATCGTGGCGCGGGCCCGGTCGGCGAGGCCCATCGCTTCGAGGAGGGCGCGCCCCTCGTCATCCACCCTGCGACCCGCGATCCGTCCTGGCAGCGTCACGTTCTCGATGACGTCGAGTTCGCTCAGCAGGTAGTGGTGCTGGAACACCAGCCCCACGTGAGCCGCCCGACGCGCGGCCAGCCCAGGCGCCGCCGGGTCGATCCGAACACCCGCCCACAGCACCTCGCCACCGTCGACGCCATCGAGTCCGGCCATGAGATGGAGCAAGGTGCTCTTCCCCGAACCCGATGGGCCCAGGACCGCCACCACCTCGGCCCGCTCGACGCGCAGGTCCACGCCTCGCAACACCTCGACGCGTCCCCGCGGGGACGGGTAGCCCTTCCGCAGGTCGACGCTTTCGAGGACGGGGTGCATGGGGGTAGTATACGGACCGTGTACATCCTGTCCCGAACATCAGTCGTGAGGCGCTGAGGTGAGCGAGGGCGTCGACGCACCGAGCACGATCGCGTTCCTCGCAGGCGTTCCGCTGTTCGAGGGCGCGCCGCAGCGCGCGCTCGAGGTGGCCGCGGGCGTGGTGCGGCCGCGCAGCTTCGAGGAGGGCGCCGTCCTGTTCCGCGAGGGCGACACCGGCGACGCGCTCTACCTGCTCGCGGGCGGGTTGGTGAAGCTGTCGAAGGTCGACCTCGGCGGGCACGAGAAGACCCTGGCGCTCTTGCAGCCGCCGGAGTTCTTCGGCGAGATGGCGCTGCTCGGCCAGGCCACGCGCTCCGCCACGGCGCTCGCGCTCTCGAAGGTCAGCGCCTACATGCTCTTCCGCGACGACTTCCAGCGCCTCTTGACGACCTACCCCACCGTGAACCTCAACCTTACGACCACGCTCGCCAACCGCCTGCGCGGCATGGACGACGAGGCGCAGGTGCTGTCGTACAAGGACGCACCCGGCCGCGTGGCGTACGTGCTGCTGCGGCTCTACCGCTCCGGCGTGGTGTCGCTCGAGGCCAACGGCGCGCTGGTGCGGCTGACCCACCAAGACCTCGCGAACCTCGCCGGCACGTCGCGCGAGACCGTGACGCGGGCCCTGAAGGCACTCGAGGAGGAGGGCGTGATCGTGACGCGGCCGAAGGAGGTCAGGATCATCGACCCTGACGGCCTCGAGGAGGTTCTCCACGGCATCCGCTGACGGCGCCGCCGCGGTGGTACCACGCCCGGTGCCGGGGCCGCGGGGCCTGGAACACGCGCGGGTGATGAACCTGGCGGCGGGCGACACGCGCGCCGCCATCGACGTGTTGCGCGCACGCCACGGCGACGCCTTCGTGTTCGGATTCGGCGCCATCCGGTTCCATTGGCTCATCGGCGCGGAGGCCAACCGGTTCGTGCTCCAGGAGCGCGCCGGCGCCTTCCGCAACCGTGAGGCGTACCGCTTCCTCGAACCGATCGGCGGTCCCACGGCGCTGATCGTGTCGGACGAGCCCGAGCACCTCCGCCGTCGTCGGCGGGTGCAACCGGCGTTCCACCGCCAACGTGTCGACACGTGGACGGAGCGCGCCGTCGACGCCTTCGAGGCGTGGAGTCGCACGGTGATCGGGCGCGGCACGGTGGCGCTGCAGGGCGCCCTGCGCGGGGTCGTCCTCGACCTGGTGATCGACGTCTTGTTGGGCCCCGGCACGCGCACGCGTCACCCCGGCCTGCATCGCGACCTGGCTTCGATGATGGCCTTCGCGAACCAGCCGTTCCTCGCCCAACTCTTCCGTGTGCCCCTGCCGGGCACGCCGTGGTGGCGCTTCCTGGCCGCTCGTAGGCGCGTCGACGAGGTGCTGTACGCGGAGATCGCGCGGCGCCGCGAACATGGTGCCGACGACGACAGCGTGGTGTCGCTCCTGCTGCGCTCCGAGGGCGAGGGCGCAGCGCTGGACGACGCGGAGCTGCGCGATCAGGCCGTGAGCCTGGTGTCGGCGGGCTTCGACACCACCACGGCGGCGCTGACCTGGTGCGCCTGGCTGCTGTGCGACGAGGCGTTGCGCACCCGCGTGGCCGACGACGTCGCCGCGCTCGACCCGGCCACCGCGGCCGCTCACCCGACGATCGACGCCCTCTGGCGCGAGGCGTTGCGGCTCTACCCGCCGGCGCCGGCGATCCTGCGCGTGACCGCAGAAGACGTGTTGTGGCGCGACGTGCACCTGACGGCCGGGGCGCTCGTCGGGTTGTCGACGTTCCACACCCACCGAGACGCGGCCTCGTGGCGCGAGCCGACGTCGGTGCGGCTCGAACGCTGGGCCGGAGACGATGGTCCGTGGAGCGCGCCGCGCGATCCGTTCGCCTACTTGCCGTTCGGCCACGGCGCCCGCTACTGCATCGGCGCCGGCCTGGCGCGCACGCTCGCCGGTGCGTGGCTGAGCGTGATGCTGCGCAGCGCCCGTTGGCACGCCCTCGACCCCGCCAACGTCAAGCCGGTCGGCACGACGCTGTCACCGCCCCGCGGTCTGCCGGTGCGGTTCGAGCCGTACGGGGCGTCGGGGGCCGACTAGGCCGAGACCTTGGCTGGGAGCGGTGTGATCACACCTTCGTCGAGGTCGAACGGGACGATCTCGGCATGCTCGATCGTCCGCGGGCTCCCCAGCAACGACTGGATGACCACCGCGTGGGTGACCACGATCAACGGCTCGAAGCCGCGGTACCGACCGAGCACACGCAGCACCCGCTCGCGCACCTCGTCGATCGACTCCCAGGGCGCGTCGGCACTCGTCGGTCCCGGCCGCAGCTCGCCGCTGGCACGCTCGAGGAGCGCCCCGTCGATCTCGCCCAGCGGGTCCTTCTGCGGCAGCCACTCGTGCAGGTCGTACTCCACGTAGAGCGGCTTGTTCAGCGTCCGCGACAGCAGCGCAGCCGACTCCAGCGCCCGGGCGTACGAGCTGCACACGATGGCGCTGGCGTCCTGGAGGCGATAGTCACGCGCGATGGTGTCGATCTGCAGGCGGCCGATCGAGCTGAGCGGTGCGAACGACGTCGCCCAGCCGCGCACACCGCGCGCGGTGACGACATCGTAGTCGGTCTCGCCATGCCGAACGAAGTACACCCTCACGCTGCCGCCTCGGGGGACACACGCTGTCCGACGCTCCGTCGGTGCTCCCAGGAACACGCTATCAGCACCCCTCGCGGGGGGCTGTCGGAGGTTTCACTCGCCCGCCACGCTTGAGCGACGTGCCGCCAGGCCGCTAGAGTGGGGCGTGCCACACGACCGTACCGGCCGACCCTGCGCGACGGCGCGATGCTGAACCTCTACCGACGCGCCGTGCTCGGCGTCGCCGGCTTCGGGCCGGTCGCTGGCGTCGCCAGGCGCTACGGCACGCGCCTCGGGGCGCGCCGTTTCGTGGCGGGTGACGACGCATCGAGCGCGCTCGACGCCCTCTCGGAACTGCGTTCGAGCGGCCGCGAGGTGATCGTCGACGTCTTGGGCGAGTACGTCACCACGGCCGACGCGGCGCGCGCGATGGCGGCCGAGGTGGCCTTCACGATCGAGACGCTGACCCGTGCGGGGATCGCGCCGGTGGTGAGCGTGAAGCCGACCCAGGTCGGCCTGGCGCTCGACCGCGACCTCGCCGCAGAGCACGTGCTGAACCTGGCCCTCGACGCCGAGGCTGCCGGCGGCAGCCTCGCGCTCGACATGGAGGACGTCCGCCATGTCGACGGCACCCTCGAGCTGCTCGAGCGCACCTGGGCCGGCGGCGCGGCGCGCACGTCTGGCGTGCTGCAGGCCTACCTCCACCGCACGCCCGGTGACCTGGAGGCGCTCATCGCGGCGGCTCCCGACCCCGCCTCGCTCCAGGTACGGATCGTGAAGGGCGCCTACGCCGAGCGACCGGACCTGGTCCACGGCGACATGCGCGCCATCCGCCGCGCGTTCGTCGCGCTGTGCGAGCGAGCCTGGCGCGCCGGCGCACAGGTGAACGTCGCGACGCACGACGAGCGGCTGATCATCGAAACCGCCGCGTTCGCTCGGGGTGCGAACCTGGGCAGCGGGAAGCTGGAGTTCCAGCTGCTCTACGGCGTGAAGCCCGGCCTGCAACTCGCGCTCGCAGAGGCCGGCCACGCCGTTCGCATCTACGTCCCCATCGGCCGCGATTGGTACGGTTACTTCAGTCGCCGCCTCGCCGAGCGCCCCGCCAACCTCGCGGTCGTGCTGCGCGGCCTGGTGGGCTGACCCGCGTCTCGTCCCCGTCAGGAGGGCCCCGTATGGCGTTCGAACCGTACCGCAACGAACCGTTCACGGACTTCGCCGACCCCGCAGCACTCGGCGCGTACCGCGTCGCACTCGAGAGCGTGCAGCCACGGCTCGGCCGCGAGTGGCCGCTCGTCATCGGTGGTGAGCGCATCACGACCGGACGGACCTTCGATTCCCTCGACCCGTGCGACCCGAGCGTCGTCGTCGGCCGCGCCGCCATGGCAGGCACCGCCGAGCTCGATCGCGCCTTCGACGCGGCCGAGACGGCGTACCGCAGCTGGTCGACCTGGTCGGCCGAGGCGCGCAGCAGGGCGCTGGTACGGCTCGCGGCCGTGATGCGCCGGCGCAAGCTGGAACTGTGCGCCTGGGAGACATTCGAGGCCGGCAAGAACTTCCGCGAGGCGGACGCAGATGTCGCCGAGGCGATCGACTTCGTGGAGTACTACGCGCGCGAGGCGCTCATCCTCGACGCACCGCTGCGCACGTACCACTGGCCGGGCGAGGAGAACATGACGCGCCTCCAACCGATGGGCGTCGGCCTGGTGATCCCACCCTGGAACTTCCTGCTCGCGATCCTCGTCGGCACCGTCACCGCGCCGGTGGCCGTCGGCAACACCGTGATCGTCAAGCCCAGCCCCTCGACGCCGGTGATCGCGGGGCTGTTCATGGAGCTCGTCGAAGAGGCGGGCATACCGGCGGGCGTGATCAACCTGGTCACCGGCGCCGACGCCGAGATCGGCGACGCCCTGGTGGACGATCCGCGCACGCGCTTCGTGAACTTCACGGGCTCGGTGGCGACGGGCCTGCGCATCCACGAGCGCGCGGCGAAGGTCCACCCGGGTCAGCGCTTCGTGAAGCGCACGATGTTGGAGATGGGCGGCAAGGACGCTCTGATCGTCGACGAGACCGCCGACCTCGAGCTGGCTGCCGACGCCGCCGTCGCCAGCGCCTTCAGCTTCAACGGGCAGAAGTGCTCGGCGCTGTCGCGACTCATCGTCGTCGATGCCGTTGCCGACACCCTGGTGACGATGATCGGTGAACGCGCCGAGCGCCTCACGGTCGGTGCGGCCACGGACAACGCCGACGTGACCGCCGTGATCAACGAGCGCCAGTTCGACAAGATCCTGGACTACCTCGCCGAGGCGCCCGAGCAGGGGCAGGTCGTCCTCGGCGGCGGCCGCGCCGACGGCGCGGGCGACGGCTATTTCATCGCTCCGACCGTCGTCGACCGGGTCGACCCCGCGTCGCGCATCGCGCGCGAGGAGATCTTCGGACCGGTGTTGGCGGTGCTCCGGGCGCGCGACTTCGACCATGCGATCGAGCTGTTCAACGACAGCGACTTCGGGCTCACCGGCGGCATCGTCAGCGCTTCACGTGAGCGCATCGAGCGCGCGCGGCGCGAGTGCCAGGTCGGCAACTTCTACGTCAACCGCAAGATCACCGGCGCACTCGTGGGCGTGCAGCCGTTCGGCGGCTTCAAGCGCTCCGGGACCAACAGCAAGGCGGGCGGCCCCGACTACCTCCGTCTCTTCGTCGAGGCGAAGACGGTGACCGAACGGTTCTGAGTCTGAGTCCGACGCCGTCGAGGCCGTCGGGGACGTTCCACCGTGGCCGTGGCGTGTGCGGATGCGGCACAATGGCGTTGGGCACGCCCGACGCTGCGGGCCGCACGAACGGTCGGCCGCGCTCAGGCGACCGGAGGGAGAGACGATGGCGACGACGGTGCTGCTACCCATGGATGGCTCGCCCTTCAGCCGACAGGCGTTCCGGGCGGTCGGTCGCTTGTTCGATGCGGAACGGACCAGCCTGACGCTGCTGTACGTAGCGGAGGCGCCCGAGGGCGTCCGCGAACGGACCTGGGCCCCGCTGGTGAGCGAAGCCTGGCCGGGCCTCAAGCCCGGCGGTGTGCGCGACACCGACGACCGCGAGCACCCGATCTACGAGTCGCAGGTGTGGGAGTCGACCAAGGCACAGCTGATCGAGGCGTTCGACGACGACGTACGTGCGCTCGCCGACGCCGGCTTCTCGGTTCGGATGGTGATCCGCTTCGGTGATCCGGCGCAGGAGATCGCCGACCTGATCGAAGAGGACGACATCGACGCCGTGGTGATGGCGACGCACGGCCGCAGCGGCCTCAGCCGCGCCATCATGGGCTCGGTCGCCGAGCGCGTGCTGCGCATGGTGCACGTGCCGGTCATCATGATCCGCGGCCGCGACGACACGAGCACGCCGGCGTTCACGCCGCTGGG
>PWQI01000013.1 GCA_003556805.1 Trueperaceae bacterium
AGCGCGTCGAGCATCCGGCGCTCCTCGTCCACGAAGGGTGGGTCGTCCAGTGCGGTTCCGTCCGGGTACGCGACCACGAGTTCGACGCGACCGTCGTCCAACGGACGCTCGCTGCACACGTGGCGACGCGCCGCGTGGAACCCGGGCGTGGTGACCTCGAAGCGGCGCAGGCCGCGCTCCACCACCGCGCGCGCCACGGCGTGGTCCGGGTGGCGCATGCCGGCGGGAACGAGCGCCACCAGCCGGCCGAGCACCGAGTCGAGGTCGTCGTGGACGCCGCTGAGCGCCCACGCCGCCTCGGTGATGACGCCGATCTCCTTGACGCGCTCGCCGAGCTGCGCCATGAGCTCGCCGCGCTCGGCGTCCGTCCGTGCACGGACCGTCGCGTCGCGGGCGTTGACGATCATGCCCTCGACGTCGGGGTCGTCCAAGCGGTTGGCGACGTGCAGCTCGAACCAGCGGACCTCGCCCGCGGCGTCCAGCGCGCGCACCGTGCCGCTGCGCCGCGCGCCCGGCACGCGCACCACGGCGCGCCACGCCGAGAGCACGCCGTCGGCGTCGTCGGGGTGCACGAGCTCGGTCAGCAGCGTGCCGACGAGTCGCGCCTGCGGCACGCCGAGCACGCGGCCGGAGGCAGGGCTGGCGGCGAGCACGTGACCCGCTTCGTCGACGATGAGCGCCGCCTCGTGCGCGTCCTCGAGGAGCGCTTCCTGGCGTCGCAGGAGCCGCGACACACCAGTGCCGGTCTCGGTCATTGCGGCCCGCGCGCGTGTTCGCGTCGGGACGACCGCGCCCGACCGCTCGATGGACGACCGTGCCAGTGGAGGCATGGCATCGACTTGCACCCTCCCTCGCAGACCCCCGGTCGAGCCCGTCCGCGAACATGGTGCCGGGTGGGTGGAAGGTAGCACGTGCGGCGCTCCGGTAGCGCTCCATGTTCCACGTTTTCGGTGTCACGCGACGCCGCACGCGGTAGGCTGCCCGGACCGAGGCGAAGCGAACGGCCTCACCTGTCTCCATGACCACCGCCACCGTCCCCAACGCAGAGTTCCGCGTCGCCGGCGCACGCTCGTTCGACCGGCGTAGCCCGCTGCGCTGGGTGCTGTCGCACCTCGTGCGCTTCTGGCCGCTGCTGCTGCTGTTCTTCGCTGCCAGCACGCTCACCAGCGTGCTGTTCGCGACGGTGCCGCGCCTCACCGGCGTCGCGTTCGACGTGGTGCTGCAGAGCGATCCCGACGTGCGCCGCTTGCTGGTGCTCGCGCTCGCCATCCTCGGCATCGTGCTGCTGCGTGGCGTCCTCGACCTCACGGCCAGCTTCTCCGTCGAGACGCTCGGCCAGCGGCTCGAGCGCAACGCCCGCGACGAGCTGTACCAATCGCTGCTCGGCAAGAGCCAGACCTTCCACGAACGTCAGCGCGTCGGCGACGTCATGGCACGCGCGAGCAACGACGTCAGGCAGCTCAACCCGATGATGAACCCGGGCGTCGCGCTGATCACGGAGTCGCTCAACGGCCTGCTGGTCCCGCTGGTGTTCATCGCGTTCATCGACGTACGGTTGCTCGCGGCACCGCTCGCCTTCGAACTCGCCTTCGTGTTCGCGCTGCGCTCCTACATGCGCCAGCTCAACCCCGTCTCGGGCGCGTTGCGGCGCCAGTTCGGCCTCCTCTCCGCCGGCCTCAACCAGACCATCACCGGCATCGAGGTCGTGAAGGCGACGGCCCAGGAACCGCAGGAGCAGGCGCGCTTCGGCGCCGATGCCGGCCGCTACCGCGACTTGTTCGTCCGCCAGGGCCTGGTGCAGGCGCGCTACCTTCCGCTGCTGCTGCTCGCCGTCGCGCTCACGGGCGCGTTCGCGCACGGCCTGCACCTGGTGTCGCAGGGCGACATCAGCACCGGCGAACTCGTCGCATACATGGGCTTGATGGGCGTGTTGCGCTTCCCCGCGTTCATCTCGATCTTCACCTTCTCGCTGGTCCAGCTCGGACTCGCAGGGGCCGAACGGATCCTGGAGCTGATGCGGGCCGACACCGAGCTCGACGAGGGGGCCGACGGTCACGAGGCGCGTGTCGACGGTGACTTGGTGTTCGAGCGCGTCGGCTTCACCTACCAGAGCGTGCCCGGCGCCAGTCCCGTCTTGCGCGACGTGTCGTTCCGGGTCGCGCCGGGCCAGACGGTCGCCATCGTGGGCCAGACCGGCTCCGGCAAGAGCACGCTGACGAAGCTCGTGAACCGCATCTACGACGTCGGCGAGGGGCGCATCCTGCTCGACGGCGTCGACCTGCGCGAGTGGCGCTTGGCGTCGCTGCGGCGCCAGGTGGGCGTGATCGAGCAGGACGTGTTCCTGTTCTCGCGCAGCGTCGCCGACAACGTCTCGTTCGGCCTCGGGCCCGAGGTCGATCGCGACGCCGTGATCGCGGCCGCCAAGGCGGCGCAGGCGCACGACTTCGTGATGGCCCTGCCGGAGGGGTACGACACCGTCATCGGTGAGCGCGGCGCCACGCTCTCGGGCGGCCAGCGGCAGCGCCTGGCGATCGCTCGGGCGTTGCTCACCGACCCGCGCGTGCTGATCCTCGACGACGATACCAGCGCCATCGACAGCGCCACCGAGGACGCCATCCAACGCGCCATCTACGCCGTCCAGCGCGGTCGCACCACGCTGATGATCACGCACCGGCTGTCGCAGATCCGACGCGCCGACCTGGTGCTCGTGATCCACGGCGGGCGGCTGCTCGACAGCGGCACGCACGCCGAGCTGCTCGAGCGTTGCGGCCTCTACCAGCGCATCTTCGCGAGGTTCGACTGATGGGCTTCGTGATGGATGGCCTGGCGGCCGAGGGCTACGACCGCGAGTACAGCGACGCGCAGCTGCTGCGGCGCATCGTGCGCTACTTCGCTCCGTTCGTGCCGATGATGCTGGTGGTCGCGGTGGCGATCTTCCTCGTGGCCTCGCTCGACGCGCTGCTGCCGCTCCTGATCGCCACGGGCATCGACCGAGTGGGCGACGCCCCGCCAGACGAGCTGTGGCAGCGCACCTGGTGGCTGCTCGTCGCGATCGGGGTGGCCGGCGTCAGCTCGTGGGGGCTCAACTTCCTGCGCCAGTGGCTCACCGCGAAGGCGGTCGGCAGCGTGGTGTTGAAGCTGCGCGTGGACGCCTTCGACGCGGTGATGGCGCGCGACATGTCGTTCTACGACGAGTACTCCACGGGCCGCATCGTCAGCCGCGTCACGGCCGACACGCAGGACTTCTCCAACGTCGTCACGCTCACGCTCAACCTGATCAGCCAGGTGCTGCAGGTGGCGATCATCGCCGGCATCCTGTTCTGGATCGACTGGCGCCTGGCGACGATCGCCCTCACGATCACGCCGTTCATCGTGGCTGCGGCGCTCGCGTTCCGGCGCATCGCGCGGCGCACCACGCAGCAGGCGCGGCGCGTGTTGGCCGACGTGAACGCGAACGTGCAGGAGTCGATCACGGGGATCGGCGTGGCCAAGGCGTTCGGTCAGGAGCAGGCGGTCTACGACGTGTTCAGCAGCGTCAACGCTCAGTCCTACCGCCTCAACCTGCGCCAGGGCCTGACCTTCTCGGCCATCTTCCCGATCCTCGGCACGATCGCGGGGATCGGCACCGCGCTGGTCGTGTACTACGGGGGTACGAGCGTGCTCGCCGGCGGCGTCACGGCCGGCCAGTGGTTCTTGTTCGTCGAGGCGATCGCTTTCTTCTGGTTCCCGCTCACCAGCATCGCCTCGTTCTGGAGCCAGTTCCAACTCGGCCTCTCGGCCAGCGAACGCGTGTTCGCGTTGGTCGACGCCGAGCCGCGCGTGACGCAGGCGGACAGCGTCGTGCCCCCACGGCTGCGCGGAGCGATCCGCTTCGAGGGCGTCGACTTCGGCTACAACGCGTTCGAACAGGTCCTGGCCGGCTTCGACCTCGACATCCGCGCCGGCGAGACCGTGGCGCTCGTCGGGCACACGGGCGCCGGCAAGTCGAGCATCGGCAAGCTCGTCGCGCGCTTCTACGAGTTCCAGGGTGGGCGCATCACGGTCGACGGTCTCGACCTGCGGACGCTCGACCTGGCCGCCTACCGGCGCCAACTCGGCATCGTCCAACAGACGCCCTTCTTGTTCTCCGGCACGGTGCGCGACAACGTCCGGTACGCCCGGCCCGACGCGAGCGACGACGAGGTGCGCGCCGCCGCGGCGCGCATCGGCGCTGGCGACTGGCTCGACGCGCTGGCGGACGACCTCGACACGGTGGTCGGCGAGGGCGGCCGCGGCGTGTCGATGGGCCAGCGCCAGCTGATCGCGATGGCCCGCGTGATGCTCCAAGACCCCGCCATCCTGATCCTCGACGAGGCCACCGCGAGCGTCGACCCGCTCACCGAGGCTCAGATCCAGGAGGGGCTCGAGGCGGTGCTGCACGGCCGCACCGCCATCGTGATCGCCCACCGCCTGTCGACCATCCGCGAGGCCGACCGCATCCTGGTGCTGCGTGAAGGCGAGGTCATCGAGGAGGGGAGCCACGAGGCGCTCGTCGCCGCCGGTGGGCACTACGCGCAGCTGTACGACACGTTCTTCCGGCACCAGTCGCCGGACTACGTGCCGGAGGGCCTGCCCGCCGACTGACGCGCGCGTGCTGGCGGCCCTCAGGGAGCCGTCAGCCGCAGGGAGCGCAGCGCGACCACGCCGGCGGGGACGCGGTCGAACACCAGCTCGACGCGGTCGACGGACGCCGGGTCGAGGCCCGGGTTCGTGGCCGTGAACGCCGCCATCGGGAGGTCGACGCGTTGGAACAACGGGTAGGCGTCCGGACGGAACCGGACCGCCTCGAACGCCCCGAGTCGCGTGACGACGCTCGCTAGGTGGGGTGGCACGCCCTGCGCCTGCGAGAGCGGGAGCGTGGCGGTGGCGCCAGCGGCATCGGTGACGACCACGCTCGCGTCGAGCGCGCCCGTCGGGGTCGCGATGCCTCCCGGCAACGGTCCACGACCGCGGGCCAGTTCGAGCGTGAGGACCGCCTGGTCGATGGGCGTACCCAGGGTCGTGGCGTACGCACCGAGCGTGAGTGGCAGGGTCAGCCCGTAGCGCCCGGGCTCGGCGCCGTTCTCGGTCGACCAGCCGAGCGTGACCGCCGTGGCCTCGCGCTGCACGCTGGAGCGGTACCCGGGGTCGCCGACGCGCCACAGCGCGAGGCCGGCGCCGCTCACGCCGCTGCCGGGCAGCGTGCCGGCGCCGGGATCGACGGCCGGCTCGAACAGGGTCAGCGCGTCGCCGATCGCGCTCCTGAGCACGTAACTCGCGGGCGGGAGCCAGTGGGCGCCGCGGCGGAGGTCGGTGAAGAGGGCGCGGTAGCCGTCCTCTTCGAGCAGGCTGGACCTGAGGAACGCGTGCACCAGTACGGCGCCGGCGCGCTGCTGGTCCTCGAGAGGCATCACGGCGCCCACGCGCAGCAGGGCGCCGAGCGGCGGCATCAGGTCGACGCGCCCCCACGCGTCGTTGAACTGGCCGTGGTTGGCCTGATGGACGTACACCGCGGCCTTCAGCCCCTCGGCTCCCGGGTCGGTGCGCTCGTACTGTCGCTCGCCGACGAAGCTGCTCACGTCGGCGTCGAAGCCGCCCTGCAGCACGAGGTAGTCGACGCCTGCGAGCACCGTGGGCCTGTCGCCCACGCGGAACTGTCCGTCGGACGGCGCGAACGCCACCACGGCGCGAACGCCGTACGGGCCCCCAACGCGCTCGGCGAGCGGCGCCAGCGCGTCGCCGGGCAGTCGACCGATGCGGTCGAGGGCCGCGGCGATGGCGGCCGCCTCGCCGCCGCGCGAGTGGCCGACGAGCGCCACGCGCCCCATGTCGACGCGCGGCACCTCTGGCGCTGCGGTCGCCTCCCACTCGGACCAGAGCTGCAGGTGCGCGAGCATCAGCAGGGCGCGGGCGTCGTTCTCGCCCCGCAGACCGCCGAACATGGGCACGGCGTTGAACGAGCTCGCATCGATGGACGCGACCACGAAGCCGTGCGACGCGAGGTGCTCACCGAGCCAGGCGTAGCCGTCCTCGCTCGCGATGAACGCGTTGGCGTTGCCGTGCGCGACGACGACGAGCGGGTGTGGCCCCGCCCCCTCGGCGGGGTACCACACGACGGCGTTGCGCGGCACCGCGTCGAGCCCGGCGCCGAGGGCCCACGGCCGCACGACACGTGCCACGGGGCCCAGCGACACGAGGTCGGCGAGGTCGACGGGTGTGGTGTGCAAGGCAGCGTCGCGCCCGTACTCGGTGCGCCAGCCCGGTATGCCGCTGCCGTACCGGAGCGTCGCGACGGGCAGTGGACCGCGCTCGCCTGGGTCGGGGAGCGTCAACGCCGACGTGCCGCCGGCCGTGAGCAGAGCGGTGTCGTCTGCCGCGCCGGGGTTCCACCACCAGACCATGAGGGCGATCGCCAGGCCGGTGGCGCCGACGGCGAGCAGTGCCGGCAGCGCGCGCCGAGCGGGTCGTTCGTCGCTGCCCGTCCGTGGGCGTGCCAGACGTCGAGCCATCACCACGGCCAGGACCAGCAAGGCTCCGGAACCGCCCCACACACCCCAGGTCGTCGCCGCGACGAGCGGCGCAACACCGCTGAAGCCGAGGAGCAAGATGGCCGCGCCGGCGGTCGCCACCAGGAACACGCTGCCCAACACGCGCGACCAGTCCACGGCGATCCAGCGCACCATGCCTACGGTCAGGCCGCCGAGGCCGAGCAGCGCGACGCCGAGGGCGGCGCCGATGAGAAGGTCGACGACGCTTCCGAAGGGCAGCCGCAGGGCGGTGCCGATCCACGCCGAGAGCGC
>PWQI01000036.1 GCA_003556805.1 Trueperaceae bacterium
CCCCCCCGGCTTCGAGGGTCGCTTCAGCCCGCGTCGAGCTCGCCGCGCTGGTTGCTGCTGTCGGCGATCAGCGTGTCGGACGGCGTGAACGACGCGGTCGCGCCGACCGTGAGGCCGGCCAGGCTGAGGGCGACGAGCGAGGCGAGTGCGAGCTTCTTGAGGGTCTGCATGGAGCACCTCCGTGAGATGACCGGACGGTATCCGGGGGGGCGCTTCATACCCGCTCCATGGGGCGCACGAATCGTGGAGCGGCGATGGAGCGCACGCCGCCGTAGTGTCTTCACCAGGCAAGGAGGCCGAGTCGTCATGGATCGAAGTCAAGCGAGAGCGCTCCTGGAGCGCACCACAGCGTTCGAGTTCAGCTCCGAGCAGGTCGTCGTGCGCGAAGTCCGGCTCCTGAACACGATCGCCGCATTGCGGCACGCCGGCGCGACGGACCCGCGTGAGCGCACCGAGCGCGACGTCGCCACCGCCGCCTGAGCAGCCGCCGCTCCCCCTGACGCACAGCGGGAGCAGAACCGCACACCGCGCGCACCACCCCACACCGCGCTCAGGCGCAACCGCTATCCTGCGCTGGTGTGGCTGAACCGCCAGGTCGAGACCGTCATCGGCGCCGTTCGCCCGGTGGCGTTCCTCGGCGGTGAACCGTACGGCGTACCGTTCGTCATCGACGCGCTGCGTGAGCGTGAACGCGTCGCGTGGTGCCGATTGGGACCACGAGCCGACGGCGATCCCGTCGCCCAGGGCAACGCCCTCGCCCGCGCGGTCAACGACGCGCTCGGGGATGCGCTGCTGCCGCTGGCCCTGCCCTTCCGAGCGCATCTCCAGGCGCTCTGGCGCCACAGCGTCGACGTCCTCCCGCTGCGCATCGCTCTCACGGCAACAGCGCCGCACCTCACCCTGATCGACGGGCTGCTCGACCTGCAGCACGTTGGTTTCGGCGTGGTGCTCGACCTCAGACACCCTGCGGCGCACGACCTGGCTCGGGAGCGTTGCCTCGTCGTGGGCCACGACGACCTCGCCGTGCGCGCCGCGGAGGCACGGGCCGCCCTGCCGGGAGGCCTTCCGGACGACGTGGTCGAGGCCATGCTCGCGTCCAGCGGCGGTCGCTTCGGCCACCTCTTGTCCGAGTCGCATCGCGTCGCAGGCCTGCCGCGCGTGCTCGTGCCCGACCCGGCCGGCGCGCTCGTCGACGCCGCCGAGGCGGAGGCCGTCGAGCCGGCGCTGGTCCTCCAGGCGCTGCGGCGCGACGGCGACGTCGTCGGCGCGCTCGAGTTGGCCGTCCTGCGCGTACCGCACGCGGTCGACGACGTGCTCAGGCAGGCTGGCCCGCGCTACCAGGAGGAGGGGTTGCTCGCGCGCCTCCACGTGCTGCTCAGCGCGGTGCCCGAGCCGTACGCGCTGCGTGAGCGCGTGCTCGAGTGGCGCCTGGTCGCGGCACTGGCGGTCGGTGACCTGGCGTCGACGCTCACCGACGTCGACGCCCACCTGCGGGCGCACGCCGCCCCCGCGCTGCGGGCGCGGCGCGCGGGCACGCTGCCCCACGGTCGGGGTTTCGCCGAGGCCGAGGCGGCCGTCGGCTCGGCGCGCACGCCGCTCACGCTGTGGCAGTACGGCCGCTTGCATCCACATCCCCAACGCGCTCTCGAGTTGCTGCGCGAAAGCGTCCAGGTGGCCGAGGACCTCGGTTCGCGCTTCGAGGTGGTGCGCAACGCGACCACCTTCGCGGCTCGGCTCCTCCACGTGGGCGAGTTCGCGCGCGCTGCTGCCTGGGCCCGCTGGGCCCTGGACGTGTTCGACCAGGAGCAGTTGCGCGACGGCGCGCGCCGCCTGACGCTGGTGAACGACGTGGCCGTCGCCCGCATCATGAGTGGCGACCTCGCCGGCCTGCGCGGCACCCTCGAGGACGCCCAGGCGATGGTCGAAGGGAGCCTGCCGGACGTCGCGACGCTGTTGCGCAGCACGCTCGCCTACCTGGAACTGGCAGAGGGGAGGACCGCCGCGGCGCTGGCGTTGCTCGAGGCCACGTACCACGGCAGTCCGCGCCGGATGCGGGCGCGCTACGCGTATCAACTCGTCAGGGTCTTGGTCGAGCTCGGTCGACACGACGTCGCTGCGACGGTGGCAGCGGACGCCCTCGAGATCGGTAGCGCGGGCGAGCCCCACGAACGCCTCCAGGGGCTCTTGGCGCGGGGCATCGCGCGGGCGTGCGCCGGCGATCCGGGGGCGTCGGACGACCTGGTCGAGGTGTTGATGGCCCACGGCCAGGTGATGGAGCAACGCCTCTGCGCCGCGCTGCACTACCTGCTGGCGAGTGGCGGCGCCGCTCACAACCTGCCGGCCGACGTCGCCGATGCGCTGCGGGCCCTCCACCCCGTCGGGCTGCGGGTCCTCTCGGGGCCCGTGGAGCGCTTCGAGGCCGTCTGGTCGACGCTCATGCGGCCGAGCGCACACCTCGAGTTCGCGTTCCTGGGACGCACCTCGTGCCGTTACCGCGGCGACGCCGTGACGCTGCCGCCGCGGCTCTCGGAGGCGGCGCTGGCGCTCGCGCTGCACCCTGAGGGGATCTCGCGAGAGCAGCTCAACGCCTTCTTGACGCCAGAGGGGCAGCCGCCGTTCACGCCCGGAGGCATGCGTGGCATGCTCACGCGGCTCCGGGTGCTGCTGCCGGTGAGCGACGCGCCGTACCGCTTCACCGTGCCGTACCGCGCCGACGTGCTGGAAGCGCGGACGCTGCTGGCCGCGGGGCAGGTGCGCGAGGCCGTGACGCTGTTGCGCGGCCGCCTGCTCCCCGACAGCGAGGCGCCTGGCATCGAGGAGCAGCGGCTGGTGCTCGAGGAGGAGTTGCGCCAAGCGGCGCTCCAGGCGGCCGATCCGGACGCCCTGTTCGACCTCGCCGAACGCCTGGTCGACGACATCGAGTGTTGGGAGGCGACGGCCGCCGCATTGGCTGCGGGCGATCCGCGCTTGGCCCTCGCACGGGCCCGCGTCCGTCGGCTCGAGCGCGAGTACGCCCACGCGCACGAGGCACGGCGCGAGCCGGCGCGAGCCAGCGTCGACTGAGCGCACCCCCGCGGGCCTCGACGCACGCAGTGCAGGACCCCGAAGTCGCGCCCGTCGCTCGAGGTCACGCGAGCATCACGCTGGGCTCACGGGTCATCGGACACCATCCACGTCAAGCGGGCACCAACCCGCTGCACCAGTGGAGGTCGCCATGTCGACACGCCATCCGTTCATCCGTCCGTTCCCGTTCCTCGTCGCGTTCCTCGTCATGCTCACGCCCCTCGCCCTCGCCGCCGACGTCAGGCTCGTCGTCGACCCCGCCGTGTACGACGTCGGCTCCTCGGCGCCTGCGCCCGAGACGGCCAACGTGGCCCTCGCGTTCAACGGCACCGGGGTCGAAGTGCACGTGCTCAAGGGCGACGGCACCCTGCCGGCCATCAACCTCGGCTTCTCGGGCGCGTCGCCGCGCATCGACCCGCGCGATCAGGTGGACCTGGCCGAGGCCATCCGCCGCAGCCCGCGGATCGCGACGGTCGTCGGCGGCGTCGTCATCGAGCACCGCAAGACGACCGAGGCGCAGGTGCGCAACGCCTACATCGCCGCGTTGGGTGATCTGGGCTTCACCCTGCAAAGCAGCTCGAACGGCCGCACCTGGCTGTTCACCAACGGCACCACGTCGGTGCGTGTGAACCTCGCCCCGTTCGGCCAGAACGTGACGGCGTACGTGGGTCGTTGACGGGTCGACCGTGCGCCCACGGCTCCGGGGCGCGAGACGATGGGGGCGGCCGCAACTGCGGCCGCCCGTTTCCGTTTCACGGTGGGTTCACGCTGGCGGGACGAGGATGCGGTGACGGCGGGACCCAATCCCGCTGAGATGGAGGAGGTCGCCATGTCTCTCGTCCGTACGCTCACGAACTCGATGCGGTGGATCGCCGCCCTGCTCCTGGCGTTCGGCGCCGTCGCGTTTGCCGCCAACGCCGTTCTGGTCGTCGATCCGGCCGTCTTCGACTACGACGCGGACACCTGCGAATGCCCGAACAAGGCTGGCGTCACGCTCGCGTTCGACGGCACCACGCTCCAGGTCCACCTGGTGAAGGACGCCGTCGCCCCGCTTCCAATGGTGAACGTCGACTTCTACGGCGAGACCCCGAAGGGCGTCTTCGATCGGGTCGACGTCAGCGCGGCGCTGCAGCGCGTCTCGTTGGTCGACACCATGGTGGGCGGTGTGATGATGCAGCACCGCGAGACGAACCTCGGCGGGCTGCGCGGGGCCTACGTCGAGGTCATGGGGAACCTCGGATTCACGATGGAGGCGACGTCGAGCACCACCTGCTGGCACTTCAGCAACGGTGTCACGCAGCTGCGTGTGAACGCCGTGCCCGCCGGCAAGCACGTCAACGTCTACGTCGGGCGTTGATGGCACCGCGGGCAACGCGCGCGGCTCGTCGAGGGCGGTCGCCACGGCGGCCGCCCTCGCTCGTCAGCCCTCGCCGGCGATCGGCACGCTGACGCCGCCAGCGTGTGCAGAGGCGTAGAGCCCCTCGATCGCGCGTAGGTTCAGGGCGCCGTCTTGGCCCAACGCCGGCGCCTCGCCGGCGCGTACGGCATCCGAGAACGCCTCCACCATCGCTCGGTACTGATCGACGCCTTCGAACGTGAGCTGCTCGGGTGGCGCATCGGCGCGTTCGAGCCAGGCATCGCACGCGGCGACGCCGGGCAGGAACGCCTTGCTCACATGGAGGCGGCCCTCGCTGCCGATCACCTCGAAGGTCTCGGTTCGTGGCGCGTCGAGCGAGCAGGCTATCTGCGCCACCACCCCGTTCGGGAAACGCAGGCTCCCGACCAGCGTCTGGTCGACGCCCGACCGAGCCCAGACGGCGTGGGCTTGGGCGAGGTCGGGTTCGGCCCCAACGAGGGCACGCGTGACGTCGACGCCGTAACAGCCGACGTCCATCAACGCACCGCCGACGAGCGCCGCGTCGAGCCGCACGTTGGCCGGGTCGGCCACCGCGAACGAGAACGAGGCGCGCAGCCAGCGCAGTTCACCGAGTGCGCCCCCGTGGACCAACTCCAGCAGCCGCTGCGTGCGCGGGTGGTGCCGGTACATGAACGCCTCCATCAGACGCACCCCGGCGGCATCGGCCGCGGCGTGCATGCGACGACACTCTGCCGGGCTGGTGGCGAGCGGCTTCTCGCACAGCACGTGCTTGCCGGCCTCGATCGCACGAACGGTCCACTCGGCGTGCAGGGCGTTCGGTAGTGGCACGTAGACCGCGTCGACCTGCGGATCGTCCAAGAGCGCCTGGTACCCGGCGTACCAACGCGAGACCCCGGATTCGGCCGCGAAGCGCTCGGCCGTGGCCGCGTCGCGGCTGGCGACGGCGACGAGATCGTTGCCGAGCGCGGATCGGATCGCCGGGACGAGCGCCTTGCGGGCGATGTTGGCGCTGCCGAGGATGCCCCAGCGGAGTGCGTGGTGTGACATGCAGACCCCCTCACGGCGAGACCGAGCGTGGCTCTCATGCTACCGGAGCGCTGGCGCTGGCCGCGCCGACGGACCGGTGGCGACGAGTGGCGTCGCCGGACCATTTCTCAGTGAAGTCACGCTATCCTCCCTGTACGCCCCCCAATACCGTCGTCAACGACGAAGGGAGCAGACATGTTGTCTCGCACACGCACAACCATCCTCGCCACGCTCGCAGTCGCGCTAGGCCTCACGCTCGCAGCCTGCGGAGGTGGCATCGGCCAAGAAGACGTCGATGCCCTCCGGAGCCAGCTCGAGGTCGTGGAGCAGCGCCTCGACGACGTCGAGGGCATGCTGGCCGACGCCCGCACCGAGATCGATGGCAACGGCGCCGAACTGGTCGACGAAGCCCACCGCGAACTGGTGGACACGCGAGCGATGATCGCCGACGTCCTCGCCGAACTCGAGCCGCCGCCGCCGCCACCCGAGGCCGACCCAATGGCGCCGGCACCCGACGCACCGGCGTTCTGATCGAACTGCCGATCTGCTGACGCACGATCGACCTGGAGCGGCGCCACACCGACGGTGTTGCGCCGCTCCAGGTCGTGGTCGGAGGTCCGGTGCTGGCTACGACGGCACGGTGTCGCTCACCGGCCCGGTTGGTCAAGGCCGGGCGTCGAACGTGATCCGAACCACGACCTCGACCGCGTGGCGCCCTGCAGCGACGCCTGCCCCGCCCAAGCCGCCCATGTCCATCGCGGCTTCGAGCGCCGCGGGAACGCCCTGTCCGACCTCCTCGATGCCCAGCGCCGTTCCGAGCGTCAGACCGTTCAGCTCGGCCAACTGGGCGGCGCGGTCACGCGCTGCGTCGACGGCCAGGCTCCGTGCCTCGGTTTCGAAGGCGTGGCGGTCGGCCACGGTGAACGTGATGCCCCCCACGTGGTTGGCTCCGGCGGCGGTGGCGGCGGTGATCACCTCGCCGACCCGATCGACCTCTCGCACGACCACCTGCAGGTTGTGGCTCACTCGGTATCCCAGCAGGTGCGGCTCGCCGCGCTCGTCCCAGCGCTCTTCGCGCCACACGAAGTAGCTCGTCGTCCGGGTGTCGTGTGCGGCGACGCCGAGCCGCTCGAGCGCGTCGCGGATCGCCTCGATCGCGCCGCTCGCCCGCGCCACCGCCTCACCCGCCAGAGCCTCCACGCCCGTCCAGCCCACCTCGACCACCGCCTGATCGGGCTCTGCCCAGACGACGCCGGTCCCGGTCACGGTGATCCCGGTGAGCGGTTGGTCGGCGGCACACACGGACCCCAACCACAGCATCGATGAGGCGACGATCGCCGGCAACCAGC
>PWQI01000087.1 GCA_003556805.1 Trueperaceae bacterium
CACACCGTTCCAGCGCCGTCCCGACCGGCGCGCACGCGACCGAAGAACGGCCACGCCACGAAGGAGCTGAACGCCGCGGCCAACCAGACGAGGAAGAGCGCTCCGTGCAGCTCGAAGCGGTCGAACCAGCGTGTGGCCGCGAACGACGTCTCCGGGAACGCGCTGAAGGCGACATGCGTCGCCCGGTCGTCAGGCCCGATCGTGAACGCGAGGCGCTCGGGACCATCGACGTCGGCGAAGACGCCCGGCTCCACCTCGGCCCAGCGCTGCTCGCCGAACCCCGGGATCGCCGTGACGAGCAGGCCGTCCGCGCTCGAGACGGTGAAGGTGGAGAGGAGCCCCATCAGCTTCGCCACCGTCGTGACCGAGAGGCGCGTGTCGCCGTAGGTACCGACGAACGTGTCGTGCGCACTCGATGTGCCGACGAACGGGCCTGCGCTGCGATCCTCCGACGCATCGAGCACGTGGTCGAGGAGGGCCGTCGCGAAGGCGTCCCGGGCCAGGCTCCCAGCGGGCGCGTTGTAGGCGACGTAGAACCCGAAGCCGTGCCCGGGCACGATCACGAGGTTCGTGTAGGACGACGTGTCGCCACGATGGTGGAGGTAGCGCACGCCGTTCACGTCGCCCTCCCAGAAGCCGTGTGCGTTCCCGGGAAGGCTCGGGTGGTGCGCGGTCAGCTGTGTGTGCATCCGCAGCACGGTCGACTCATCGAGGATGCGAGCATCGCCGTAGCGACCGCTCTGCAGGTGCGCGATCATGAAACGCGCCATGTCGTCCGTGGTCGCGACCATGCCGCCGGAGGGGGCGATGGTCGTGTACTCGAACGGGGTCTCGACGAGCCCGCCTGCCCCATCGGCGTACGACGTCGCGAGGTCGACCGACGACATCGCCGGGAGCGGCTGGCGCGGAGACGATCGAGTCATCCCGAGGGGCTCGAGGATGTGCGTCTCCAGGTACGCCTCCCACGTGAGCCCCGACACCTCGGCCACGATCTGACCCGCGAGCGCCGAGCCGTAGTTGCTGTACGAGATGATCTGGCCAGCGGGTCGTACCCGTCGCGGCAGCCAGCGCACGAGTGCCATCTCGAGGTCGGGGACGCGGTCGCCGGAGCGCGCCACCAGTCCCACGACCGGCGTGTCCTCGAACCCTGCCGTGTGCGCGAGCAGGTGCCTGACCAGGATCGGCTCAGCGAACGTGTCGGGGATCTGGAAGGCGCTCAGGTACGCGTTCACGTCGGTGTCGAGGTCGACGAGACCGCGCTCGACGAGTTGCATGATCGCCGTCCACGTGAAGAGCTTCGCGACGGAGGCCGTGCTGAAGACGGTCGTGGCCGGGTCGACGGCGAGCTCGCTGGCGAGATCGGCGAACCCGTACCCCTTCGAGAGGACGATGGCGCCGTCGCGAACGATCGTCACGGACGCGCCGGCGAGTTCGAAGCGCTCGAAGTGGTCGGCCATGACCACGTCGACGAAACTCTCGAGGCCGGCATCGGTCGCGGCGAGGGCCGCGCCTCCTCCGGCGAGCGCGGACGCCACGAGCAGAACGAACAGCCGAAGGCGCCGCGTCACGGTCGCCTGTGGTCCAACGAGGCACCGTCCGGGAAGAGCAGCATCAACACCGTGTTCAGCACGATGACCGCGCCGACGACGACCGCGGCACGCACCTGCCCAGCCGCCGCCAACGCGACAGCGGCGAGCAGCAGCAGCCCACGGCCGATGAGCATGCGAAGCGTCTGCGGCAGCGGGTTCTCGGCGCCCGGCGCCACGACGACCGCCCACACGACGATCAGGAACAGCGGCGCAACCACGGCAAGCGCCACCTTCGCAGGCTTGACGTGTTCGATCTCGAGGGTGTGCATGGTGACGCTCCTTCTGACGCGTGTCGCCGAACGATCCGACGTTGGGAGTGCTCGCCCGTCCCAACCGTTTGAACGTCAGTCAAGCCGTGAGCCGAGCGCTCGCGGGCAGCGGCCTGCGGGCCATGAGCGCGATCGTGACGAGGTAGGTAGCGACCACGGCGAACCCCACTGCAGGGACCGACGCGTCCGGGAATGCCCACCAGGCGGCCGTGACGAGCAGCGTCCTGAGGACGGCATGCACCATGCCCACGCTCCCGTCCACGATCCAGCCGAAGACGATCCAGTGGAGGCCGAGGCCGATGCCCAACGTGAGCGGGACGTAGGTCGGGTCATGGGCGAACAGGCTGAGATGGACAGCCCAGAGCAGGTTGACCATCAGCACGCTGCGCCCCATGAGGCCCGCGAGTGGGCTCGGGTTGTCGAGCAGTCGCTCGCGCAGGAGAGCGGCGAGAGCCAGTCCCACCGGGAGGATGGCGCCCGTGCCGAACAGGAGGACGAGCGCGGCGGTGCGAGGCGCCAGCACGAGGCCGGCCACGGCGACGACGGTCCAGACGATGGCGCCGGCGAGCGGCAGGGCGAGCGAGCGGCCGGCGTGGCGGGTGAACTCCAGTCGCAGTGCGTCCAGGGCGCCGTTCACGAGCCACCCCCCGGAACGGATGTGACGATCGACCCCGCGAAGCGGGGGGTTCGCCCCTGCCGCGCGTCAAACGGATGGAGCGTGGCGTCTGTGGACGGCCGAGCACCCGTGGCGACTCCGGCCGCCAGCGTAGCGATGCCCCGCGCTACGGCCACCGCGTGCGCCGGGTGATGGAGCAGGCCGAGGTGATCGCTCGCCTCTACGATCTCGAGTCGGGCATCGTCGGAGAGCGTCGCGAGGTCCTCCTGCATCGCCATCCAGGCAGCGCGCGTCTCCTCGCTCTCGCCGGCGGACGGCGCGCCGGCGGCGATCACCAGGACCGGGAGGCCGACGAAGGGTGGCCGAGAGGCAAGCGACGCGTCGAGCGCCTCGAGGGTCGCGATCTCACGCAGCACCGCCGCCCAGTGGCGCGCCGTCGTGCTTCGTGCGAGGATCGCGGACCGAGCGTCGTCAGGCAGGCCGGCGAGCGAGCCTCCGAGGTCGCCGACGATCCGCGTGACGCCGACCCACGCCAGGACCGTTGCGATCCGCGCCGAGTTGGTGAAGGCCGCCATGTCGGCGTCGTAGGTGGGAAGACGTGCTGCTGCGTCGGGATGGCGTGCGTCGACCAAGACCAGGCCGACGACCTCGTCGCGATACCGATGCGCGAAGACGCGGGCGTGGTGGCCACCGAGGGAGTGTCCGACGACGACGAACGGTCCCTCCTCACCCGCCTCGCGCAGCAGCGCCCGAAGGTTCGCGGCGGTGCCGTCGACCGCTGGCGGCCGGCGGTTCGCCGTGCTCCAGCCGAAGCCGGCACGGTCGTACGAGCACGTTCGAGTCAGCTCGCTCAGATGCAGCTGCACGTGCTGCCACGAGGTCGAGAACGCCATCGCTCCGGCTTCGAGGACCACGGTGGGGCCGCCCGAGCCGGTGCAGTGCAGGTGCAGATCGTGTTCGCCGACGCGGACGACGCTGCCAGGAGGCGAGTACCGACGAGCGTCATTGAGAGCGGCGGTCGCCTCGAAGGCGAGACCGATGGCGACGAGCGCCCCGACGACGAGGAGGACGCGCCTCACGAGCGACCCGTATGCCGAGCGGTGATCGAGCCGGCTGCAGGGCGCACGGTGGTGGGCTCCGGCGCGGGCATCAACACGTCGGTGACCGCGCCCTCGCCCCGCAGCATCATGCCCGGGTTGCGCACCACGATGAGGAGCGCGGCCAGCGCCATGACGAGGTTCGCCCACGGCTGCGCCTCCGGGAAGATCGGGTTCATCATCTGGAAGTGGAAGAGGGCGGCGACGAGCAGGCTGCCGCGCGACGCGTTGAACAGCGCCGTGACGATCACCGACAGCGCCACCACGCCCAGGAAGTACGGACCGAAGTCCCAGGCGGCGTGGGCGGTGCCGCCGATGGCGAACGCGGGCAGGTGCCACAAGCCCCAGATCACGCCGATGATCAGGCCCGCCCACAGGGGTGCGACGCGCCGCTGCAGCAGCGGTAGGGCGACGCCGCGCCAGCCGATCTCCTCGACGGGTCCGGTGACGAGCCGCGTGGCGAGCGCGGGGAGCACGAGGTGCCAGGGGGAGAACGGGAACGGGTCCAGGAGGTGGCCGGAGAGGGCGGAGGCGAGGTACGTGAGGGCCGGGATGCCGAGCAGCAGGAACGCCCACCAGCGCTTCGGCATGCGCCAGAGCGTGACGCGGCGCGCGAAGCTCGCGAGCCCGGGCAGGCCGTAGGAGCGGAGCACGAGGGTCACGCCGGCGATGGACGGTCCGTACACGGCGACGATGAACGCGAGGTTGGCGTAGCGCATGGGTCCGAAGATGCGCTCCATGGCGTCGGGCGCGAACACGAGCAGGGCGGCGATGCCCCACGTGAGCGCGAACGTGAGCGCGAGGAACGGGATGAGCGTGCGGGTGGTCATCGGCCTGGTGGTGGGGGCGGCGTGCGTGGTCATGGTGTCCTCCGGCCCACAGGGTGCGGTCGGACCTACCGAAGTTGAAACGCCCTTCGTCAGATTGGACGCTCCTACCAGCGGCACTGGATCGCCGAGGGAGCGTCCAGAGGGGTCGCGGTACAGTCCAACCAGATGGCCGAGCCGATACACGACAGCGAGTGGCGTAGGATCGTCGATCCAGACGCGGCCCGGTTCCTGATGGACGGCTCACAGCGCCGGTACGTGGGACCGTTCCTGCGCAACGAGTCGACGGTCGCGCAGGCGGCCGCAGAGCTCGCCGTCGGTACCGACGACATGTACTACCGGGTGAAGCGCATGCAGCGGTTCGGGATCGTCTCCGTGACGCGCAGCGAACCCAGAGCAGGGCGACCTGTCAAGTACTACTCGGCTGGACCGCATGCGCTGTTCGTGCCGTTCGCCGCGACCGACTACGACACCGTGGAAGCGATGCTCCTGGCGACGGAGGCGGCGAACCAGGAGTGGTTCACCCGGAACCTCGCCGTCTCGCTCGCACGGCGCGACGCGGCGGACGGGCCGCCTTGGGGTTGCCTCATCTACGCCGACACCGAGCGGGTCATGCGTTACCGCATGAGACAGGAGGGCGCGACGACGGAGGCGGCAGCGAGGAACGCCCTCCTCGACCCCGACGCCCCGGCGACCTACTCAGTGTGGCGGGGGCTCAGGCTTCGGTCGGACGACGGTAAGGAGCTCCAAGCCCGCCTCGACGACCTGGTCCTGGAGTTCGAGCATCGGGCTGCGGCGCTCGAGGGCGCAACCGACGTGCGGCGGTACTTCTTGCGGCTCGCGCTCACGCCGCTCGCAGACGACTGAGCACTGGCCGCGCCGCGAATGTGGTCGGAACGCGTCAATCCTTCCGCCAACCTCGCATCCTCGCGTACGTCGCAGGGGGCGTCAGAAGCCGGCGAACCACGTCATCGGTAGTGAGGTCGATACGATCGATCGATTCGATGACCGCGCCTTCGGTCTCTAGGACGTGGATCA
The DNA here is from genome assembly GCA_003556805.1 of Trueperaceae bacterium. GTDB lineage: Bacteria > Deinococcota > Deinococci > Deinococcales > Trueperaceae > CSSed10-48. The sequence continues at coordinate 5,437 of PWQI01000087.1, forward strand.
GGTCGTAGAGGTCGTCGGGATGGTCGAGCGCCGCCGTGATGGTGGCGTGATGCCGAGCTCGCTCGATCGTCAGAGCGCTGAACGCGACCTCGAGACGGGGCGCGAGCGAGGCGGAGACGCTCGAGACGACGACTCGGTAGGCACCGTCGGCGTTGGGTGCGAGGAGGCTCCTCGTGCCGCCCTCCGCGATGACACGGCCACCGTCGATGACGAGCACGCGTCGACACAGCGCCTGCACGATCGCCACGTCGTGCGTGGCCAGCACGAGGGTGTGCTCGTCGTCGTGAGCGATGGCGCGGAGACAGTCGACGACGACGTGGGTCGACGCCGGGTCGAGGCCACGCGTCGGATCGTCGACGAGGAGCACGTCGCTCCCCGCGATCATCGCGACCGCAACGGCGATCCTGCGCCGCGCGCCCCGATCGACGCACGCCAGCCGCCGCCCCGCGATGGGCTCGAGACGCATGCTCGCGATCGCCCTGTCGACAGGTGCGCTCGCTCGGCGCCCCTCGATGCCGAGCCGCCGGGCGGCGTCCTCGAGGTGCTCACGCACGCTGCGCGTAGCCGCGAATGGCGGTCCGTCGTCGGCGACGAGAGCGATACGACGACGCGCCGCCGGATCGGCGCGAACGTCGACCCCGTCGATGAGCACCTCTCCTTGGTCGGCCCCGAGCGATCCGGCGAGGATGGCGAGCAGCGTGCTCTTGCCGGAGCCGTTGCGGCCGAGCACGCCGAGCGTGTCACCGGCGTGGATGGACACGTCGACGTCGGCGAGCGCCCACACGTCCTCGACTCCAGCCGAGCTCGCGGCACGTAAGCCGACACGCCGCACCTCGATGAGGGGAGCGGTACGCGGCCAGGCGTTCGGATCGGGACTCATGCTTGCTGCCCTCCGGTGCCAGCCGCGACCGTCGAACGATGGCGAGGCGACGGCAGCGGGCATACGTCATCCATGGTCGACTCCTTCGAACCACGGTGACCGCAGATCAAGTCGACGCGGAAGGCCGTTCCTCAGGTAGACCCAGGGTCGTCTCTTGCGGCGAGGTCGTGAGCCGATGTCGTTCGAGCCCACACGTGCTGGGCTCCACCCGCGTCCGCACCGCCCGGATCGCCACCGGCCGCGCTACGCTTCGAATCACCTCGCCCACCGCCCGTCGCCCGCTCAGCCCGACCACGGGGAGCACCTTCCTCGGACCTGTCGACCTGCACCATCTCGACGCGCAAGGAGCGCAGCCAGCGACCATGACGCTCACGATCGGTCGACCCCACACCGTCGGTTCCGAACTGGCCGTCGGCGCCCTGACGTACATCGCGGAGCGTCGACGACTTCCTCGTCTTGGCCTCCGGCG
>PWQI01000407.1 GCA_003556805.1 Trueperaceae bacterium
AGGCGCACGATGAGCTTCTCGATCTCGACCACGACGAACACGACCAAGCCGGCCAGCAGCACGTAGCCCCAGTGCTCGAGCGTGAGGCCCTTGACCCCGAACCAGAGCTGCATCGGCGCCGTGTAGGTGAACACGAGCTGGAAGAACACCAGCACACCGATCGAGACGAACACCGCGGGGTTGGTGAAGAAGCGTCGCCGGGACAGCGCGCTGGCGATCAGGAAGCGGGTGTTGAGCAGGTAGGCCAGCTCACCCGCCACCAGCGTGTTGACCGCGATGGCGCGCGCCAACTCGAGGTCGCCGTAGCGCTCGAACATGGTGAAGAAGAGCAGCAGCGTCAAGCCACCCATCACGACCGAGACGTACACCACGCGCCAGACCAGATAACGCGAGAGGATCGGCTCGTTGCGGTCGCGTGGCGGGCGCCGCATCACGTCGGCCTCGGGCGGCTCGAAGGCCAACGCCAACGCCAGCGTCACGGCCGTGATCATGTTGATCCACAGGATCTGCACCGGCGTGATCGGCAGTTCGGTGAGCACCACCAGGATGGAGGTGATAACCACCAACGCCTCCGCACCGTTGGTGGGCAGGATGAAGAGGATGGTCTTCTTCAGGTTGTCGTAGATCGCGCGGCCCTCTTCGACGGCCTGCGCGATGGTGGTGAAGTTGTCGTCGGCGAGCACCATCTCCGAGGCGTCCTTGGCGGCCTCGGAGCCCTTCACGCCCATGGCGATGCCGACGTCGGCGCGCTTCAGCGCCGGTGCGTCGTTGACGCCGTCACCGGTCATCGCGCTGACGTCGCCACGTCGCTGCAGGGCTTGCAGCAGCTTGAGCTTGTGCTCGGGGCTGGCGCGCGCGAACACGTCGTAGTCGGCGGCGATCTCCTCGAGCTTGGCGTCGTCGAGGCCTTCGAGCTCTTGGCCGGTGATGGCGCGCTTGCCGTTGCCGATGCCCAGCTGGCCAGCGATCGCCCGGGCGGTGAGGGCGTGGTCGCCGGTGATCATGACGACCCGGATGCCGGCCCGCTGGCACTGTGCCACCGAGTCCTTCACCTCTTCGCGCGGTGGGTCGATGAGCGCGACCAGTCCCAGCATCTCGAGTTCGCTCTCCACCGCCTCGTTGCCGAGCTCTTCGAGGTCGGGTGGGGCGCGCTTGACCGCGACGGCGAGCATGCGGAACGCCTCGGAGGCCAGCTGCTGGGCGGTCTGCTCCCAGTGCTCACGGTCGATGGGCTCGCTCGAGCCGTCGGGCAGTCGCTGTGTCTCGCACATGCCCAGCAGGCGTTCGGGCGCACCCTTGACGTAGATGACCCGGCCGTCGTCGTCATCGTGGAGCGAGGCGGCGTAGCGCTGGTCGGACTCGAACGGCAGCCGGTCGATGCGCTTCAGCGCGCGTAAGGCCGCGCGATCCAGGCCCAACTTCTCGGCCAGCACCACCACGGCGCCGTCGGTCGGGTCGCCGCTCAACACGCGCTCGCCGGTGTCGCTGTCACGGAACTCGGCCTCGGCCGTGAGGGCCGCGGCGAGCGCCAACTCGCGCAGCTGAGGATCGTCACCCGCGTCCTCGCCGCTCTCGCGGGTGAACGTGCCCGTGGGCGCGTAGCCTTCGCCGCCGACGTCGAAGCGTGCGCCAGCCATCACCGCGCGCCGCACCGTCATCTCGTTCTTGGTGAGCGTGCCGGTCTTGTCCGAACAGATGGCCGTGACCGAGCCGAGCGTCTCCACGGCCGGCAGGCGCCGGATGATCGCCCGCTTGCGCGCCATGCGCTGCACGCCCAGCGCCAGGATGATGGTGATCACGGCCGGCAGACCTTCGGGGATGGCTGCGACGGCGAACCCGATGACGGTCAGGAAGATCTCGTCGAGCGTGTAGCCTCGCAGCAGGTAGCCGATCGCGAACAGGAGCGTGCCCACCCCCAGGATGGCGAAGGCCAGGATCCGCGAGAAGTTGTCGATGGCCGTGAGGAACGGTGTCTTGAGCGTCGTGACGCTCGCCACCATCTCGCCGATGCGCCCCACCTCGGTGTTGCTCCCGGTGGCGATCACGGCCCCGTGCCCGGCGCCCGAGGCGACGGTGGTGCCGGCGTAGAGCATCGAGCGGCGGTCACCGAGCGAGAGGTCCTCGTCGACTGGCGTGCGGGCCTTGCCTACGGGCACCGATTCGCCCGTCAGAGCAGCCTCCTCGGCGCGCAGGTTGTGCGCTTCGATCACCCGCAGGTCGGCCGGCACCCTGTCGCCCGACTCGACCAGCACGACATCGCCGGGCACCAGGTCTTCGGCGGACACCGTCACGCGTTGGCCGTCGCGCAGGACCACAGCCTGCAGGGCCAGCATCGAGCGCAGCGAGGCGAGCGCGGCCTCGGCCTTGCCTTCTTGCACGAAGCCGATGATGGCGTTGATCAGCACCACGGCCAAGATCACGCCGGTCTCGATCCAGTCGTTGAGCGCCGCGGTAACCAACGCTGCGGCCAGCAGCACGTAGATCAGCAGGTTGTTGAACTGCCGCAGGAAGCGCCGCCAGGCAGGTACGGGCGGCTCTTCGGGCAGCTTGTTCGGTCCGTACTCCTCCAGCCGCTTGGCCGCGACGTCGCTGCTCAATCCTTCGCTGTCGCTCTCGACGGCGCTCAGGACGTCGGCGACGTCGAGCGCGTGCCACAGGGGCGCCTTGCGGGGTTCGTCTGAGGTCGGTCGTTCGGCGTTGTTGGCGGGCATAGATGGGTTCCTCCGGTGCCTGGGGGAGACGACGATCTTCGCACATCGTACCGAGCGGAGGCGTTGCAGGAGTCCCGACCGTGCCCAACGTGCTCCACGAGTGGTGCAGCACCACAGCTCGTGGGCTCGCTGTGCCGAACGGACTTGGGACCGCAGGCGCGACTGCTATGCGTCAGGTACCCTGACGCGGTCATGCCGAGCAGCGCTCCCTCCCAGGCACACCGTCGCCGCGCACGTGAGATCGGGCTCGCCCCAGGCGTGCTCGCGACCGGAGCATACAACGCCATCACCGACGTGGACGGCGTCCGCGTCGGTCATGTGACGCTCTGGGAGGGGGAGGGGGTACGAACGGGCGTCACCGCCGTGCTCCCGCACGGCGCCGATCCGTTCAGCGAGCGGGTCCCGGCCGGCCTGTTCGTGGCGAACGGCTACGGCAAGCTCATCGGAGCCACGCAGGTGTGTGAACTCGGCGAACTCGAAACGCCGATCGTCTTGACCAACACGCTGTCGGTGCCGGAGGCCGCGGCCGGGCTCATCGCGTGGACGCTCGCGCAACCGGGTAACGGCGACGTGCGGTCGGTCAACCCCTTCGTGGGTGAGACGAACGACGGGATCCTGAACGACATCCGTGCTCGGCAGGTGCGTCCGCGGCACGTGTTGGCGGCGCTCGCGGCTGCCAGCGCCGGTCCCGTGGCCGAAGGTTGCGTGGGGGCCGGCACCGGCACCATCGCTCTCGGCTTCAAGGCCGGCATCGGCACGAGTTCACGGTGCCTGCCTGCCGCGCATGGTGGGGCCACGGTCGGGGTCCTGGTGCAGGCGAACTTCGGCGGCGCGTTGCTCATGGACGGCCTGCGGGTGGGCGAACGCCTGGGCCGCCACGGCCTGCGCGATCAGCCGGCCCAGGACGACGCCGACGGCTCGGTGATGATCGTGATCGCCACCGACGCGCCGCTGTCCGATCGCAACCTGCGGCGCCTGGCGCTGCGCTCGATGGCTGGACTGGCGCGAACGGGCGCATCGTTCGCGCATGGTTCCGGAGACTACGCGGTGGCGTTCTCGACCGCGCCCGAGGTGCGCCGTCGGCGGCGCGGTCGCGCCCCCGAGCGGGGCGCACCCTGGCCGAACGAGCGGCTCTCGGTGCTCGCGCAAGCGGTCATCGAGGCGACCGAGGAGGCCGTGCTGAACGCGCTCTGTCGGGCGGTGACCGTGACCGGGCAGGCCGGCGAGGTAGCGCCGGCGTTGCCGCTTGACGTGGTCGAAGCGATGCTGCCGGCGCGCGAAGGGGGCGATCCGTGACGTTCGGACACGACGCCCGCGCGGGTCGCACGTGCTGCGCTCGTGTCGCTGGTTCGCGTGCAGATGACGTCCACCCGCGCCCGCGTGCGCTTGAATGCCAGACATGGACATACGCACCGACCCCACCGTGCTCGAAGCCTTCTTGGCCGCGCGGTTCCAGGAACACGAAGCCTGTGACGGCTGTCCGCCATCGCGTGCGGTGGCGGACTGGTTCGACGAGCTCCTCGGCCTGCTCGTCCCGGAGCGTTCGCAGCGGCGTTATGCCAGCGCGGCCGAACTGCAGGGACACTGGCGCGAGCTGCAGGCGCGCCTCTCGGCGTTGCTGGCGGTCGCCCAGCCGAAGGCTGCGGGCTCGCCCGAGGGGGTGGCGGGGTGTTTCATGGCGGCGCTTCCCGACATCCACAAGCGCATCGTCGAGGACGTCGTGGCGATCGACGAGGGCGATCCTGCGGCCACCTCCCGCGCCGAGGTGGCGCGCACCTACCCGGGTGTCTTGGCGATCGCTGCGTACCGCGTGGCGAACGCGCTGCAGTGCCTCGACGTGCCGTTGCTACCGCGTATCCTCAGCGCCTACGCCCACGCGGCAACGGGCATCGACATCCACCCCGGGGCGCGCATCGGCAGGCGTTTCTGCATCGATCACGGGACCGGTGTGGTGATCGGCGCGACGGCCGTGATCGGTGAGCGCGTGAAGGTCTACCAGGGCGTGACGTTGGGTGGGCTGAGCGTGCGCAAGCAAGATGCCGCCGTCAAACGCCACCCGACTATCGAGGACGACGTCGTCATCTACGCCGGCGCCACCATCCTGGGGGGCGACACGGTGATCGGGCGCGGCAGCGTGATCGGCGGTAACGTCTGGCTCACCCGCAGCGTTCCGCCGGGTTCGCGCATCAGCTACCGCGTGAATGGTGCCGGGAACGGTTCGGGCGGTGAAGCCGGGGCCGTGGTCCAGGGCGGCCAGCCATGAAGGTGGTCGATCGGATCGGCAACACGCCCTTGGTCGAACTCACGCGCCTAGGCACGCCGCCGGGAGTGCGCCTGCTGGCGAAGCTCGAGGGTCAGAATCCAGGCGGGAGCGTGAAGGACCGCGCAGCGCGCGGCATGATCCAGGGCGCACTCCAGCGCGGCATTATCAAACAGGGCGATCGGCTGGTGGAAGCGACGAGCGGCAACACCGGGATCGCCCTCGCCATGGTGGCTGCCTCGGTCGGGCTGCGGCTGCGGTTGCTGATGCCCGACGATGCCACCGAGGAACGCGTCAAGACCATGCGCGCGTTCGGGGCGGAGGTGGTGCTGACGCCGGCAGCAGGCACGATCGAGCACGCGCGCGAACGTGCCGAGGCGATGGTGGCAGCCGGAGAGGGGGTCATGCTCGACCAGTTCGCGAACCCCGACAACGTCGGTGCGCACGAGCAGACCACCGGTCCCGAGATCTGGCGCGACACCGACGGCGCGGTCACGCACTTCGTATCGTCGATGGGCACCACCGGCACCATCATGGGCGTGTCGCGCGCGCTCAAGGCGCGCGACCCGGCCGTCGCCATCGTCGGCGTCCAGCCGACCGAGGGATCGAGCATTCCCGGCATCCGGCGTTGGTCACCGGCGTTCACGCCGAAGATCTACGATCCTGCTCGGGTCGACCAGATCGAGGACGTGAGCCAAGCCGACGCCGTGGCCATGGCGCGACGGCTGGCACGTGAGGAGGGCGTCTTCGCAGGGATGAGCAGCGGCGGCGCCGTCACGGCGGCCTTGCGGGTCGCCGCGCGGCTCGCGACGGGCGTGATCGTCGTGATCGTCTGCGACCGGGGTGACCGCTACCTGAGCTCGACGCTGTTCGCTTGAGGTCAGCTCCGCCTGGGCCCCCGGTCAGCGCTCAGGCGTCAAGCGCACCACCTCGAGCTCGAACGAGCCGTCGCCCACCGCGTCCATGAAGTAGGACTGCACGACCAGGCTGTAACGACCAGGCCCGAGCAGGATCGCCAACGCCGAGTCGGTGGTCGAGCCGTTGGTGGCTGGCGCGTCGTCGTTGTAGGCCAGGCTGTAGCCGAACTCGTCGAGCACCTCGAGGGTCGTGTCGAACTGCGTCGAGCGGGCTTCGATGCCGATCGCCACGACTTCCTCGAGCACGAACTCGAAGCGACCGCCATCGTCGCCATGCGCGAGCCTGCCGTGGCTGAGGCTCGGCACCTCGATGGCCGTGCCGTGGCCTGCGGCGGCGTGCTCGCGGCTGCTCAGGGTGACGGTATACGGCCCCAGATCCCAGGGGCTGAAGCCGCTGACGACCACAACGTACGTGCCCGTGGCGGGCAAGGTGGTACGGATGGCGGCGTCCGTGCTGAAGCCGAGCGGGTCGTCGTCGTTGTAGTCGACCAGGCTGCCGTCGGGAGCGAAGAGCGTCAGGTAGGTGTCGAACGCGCTGCTACTGGCGTGCAACTCGACGTACTCGCCGGCCTCGCCACGCAGGGTGAGCACGTCGAGATAGGTGCCGTCCTTGAAGTTCCGGCCGCTGCGTTCGTCGAGCACGCCTGTGAGAGGCATGCCGGCTTCGAGGCGCGGGGCGCTGCTGAGGTAGTAGATCGGGCTGGTGACGGGCTGTTGCGCCACGGTGATGGACAGCAGCAGCAGTGCGGTGACAGCGAGCAAGCTCCGCATGTGGACGCTCCTCCGGAGGGTATGGCCGCAGGGGCATGCGCCTGCCTCCCTCGACCACCTCAGCGTACTGCTGTGACGTTGTGCTCATGTCGTGACGGTGTGATAAGTTGTCTTATCAAAC
>PWQI01000449.1 GCA_003556805.1 Trueperaceae bacterium
CTGCCGCCCCACGTCGCCGGCGACCAGCTCGTGCTGGCCGCGGGCCGGCACACGGGACCGTGGCGGATCGACGTTCCCAACGTGACGCTGCGGGCCGAGCCCGGTGCGACGCTCGACGGCGGTGGCGCGGGGAGCGCACTCACGCTCGTCGCCGCCGGCATCCGCGTGATCGGTCTGCACGTCGTCGGCGTCGGACCCGACGGCGACCTCTACGCACCGGACGCGGCCTTCCGGCTGGAGCACTGCCACGGCTGCCGGCTGGAGGGCGTCAGGGCCGGCGCCCCCGGTGACGGTGTGAGCGCGGCGTTGCGGATCGAGGCGGCCGACGACGTGCAGGTGGTCGGGCTGAACGCCTTCGGCAGCGGCGTCGGACCCGGCGTGACCACCTTCGAGGCCCCCGGCCTGGTGCTCGAACGCGTGCGCCTCGAGGGCTTCCTCGACGTCCTGTACCTCGAGCGCAGCGACGGCCTGCGCGTGCTCGACGCCGTTCTGCTCGGTTCGGGGCGGTACGGGGTGCACCTGATGTTCAACCGGGGCGCTCGACTCGAACGCGTGCGCGCGGCCGACGGTGGCGTCGGCTCGGCGGTGATGTACGGCCGCGGCACCGAGCTGAGCGAGGTGGTCTTCGAGGGGCACAGCGGACCGATGGCGTTCGGCCTGCTGGTCCAGGAGGAGCGTGACGCGCGCATCGACGGCGCCACGCTGCGCGGCAACACGATCGGGCTGCTCGCCGTGGCAGCTCCCGGGCTCGTGCTCACCGGCGCCGACTTCGACGCGAACGGCTTCGGCGCCGTGTTGCAGCGCCTTCCGGCCGCGTTCGACGCGGGCGACGCCGACCTCGACACCGCGCTGTCGATCGAGGCGAGCCGCTTCCGACGCAACGCCTTCGACATCGCGCTCGACGACGACGGCGCCGACGTCGCGCTGCGCGGCAACGCCTACGACCGCGCACCGCAGCTCGACCTCGACGGCGACGGCACGCTCGACGCGCCGTTCGTGGTCGGCACATCGCTGGGTGCCCTGGCGGCGCGCGTACCCGACGTGTCGCTGCTCGCGTTCGGCCCCGCGATGGTGCTGTGGGAGGCGTTCGAGGCGCGCGTACCTGGTGTGCGTTTCGGCATGCTCGCCGATCGGACCCCGCGCGCGGCTGCGCGCGAGCCTTCCGAGCGCGCCGCGCTGACGTGGCTCCTGGCCCTGCTGCCGGTGGCGGGCGCGGCCTGGGCGCTGCGTCCCATCTGGTCGCCGGCTGCGGGCTGGGGGGAGGACGCGTGATCCGACTCGAGGGCGTCACGTGGCGCGGGCGCGTGGACGGGGTGACGCTCGAGATCGAGGGTGGCGCCGCTGCCCTGGTCGGTGCCAACGGTGCGGGGAAGAGCAGCGTGCTGGCGCTCCTCGCAGGGCGCGCCGCGCCTGACCGAGGCCGCGTCCTGCTTGGGGGCGTTGGCGCCCGTGCGGCGCGTGCCGCGACCCTGCGCGGCTACGTGCCCCAGGGCATCGCGTTGCCGGGAGGCGCGTACGTGCACGAGGTGCTGGCCGTGGCGCGGCACGTGCGCAGGGCCGACGCGTCCGCGATCCGCGCCGCGATCGGACGACTCGGCCTCGAGCCGTTGCTCGGACGGAGCGTGTCGCGGCTCTCCGGTGGCGAGGCGCAGCGCGTCGCGGTGGCGGCGGCGCTGATGGGCGAGCCGAGGGTCTGGCTGCTCGACGAGCCCGCGTCGGCGCTCGACGCCGAGGGGCTCGAGCGCCTCACGGCCTGGTTGGAGGACCACGTCGACCGAGGTGGCGTGGCCCTCGTGAGCGCCCACCGCTCGGATGAGGTGGCGCGCCTGACGCGGCGCGTGGTGCGTATGGAGAACGGGCGGGTGGTGGGCGACACGGGCGCGTGAGGGCGCGCTGCGGCGCGGGCGCCGAAGCGTGCCGCTCGGCCCGGTACGAAGAAGGTGCCTGGTCCTACCATACGGCCGTGATTGGACGCGATCAGGGCTGGATCGGAGGGCGCCGGCTGGCGTCGACCCATGCCGTCGCTGCGGCGGGCGCGGCGAGGGCCGTCACGCCTGGCGCCGTCGGGGTGGCGGTCGGTTGGTTCGCGCTGGGTGCCGCGATCGCGTGGCAGGCGCTGGCGCCTGCCAGCGCCGAGCGCTTCGCACTCGTGCCGCTCCTCGCGGGCTTGGCGCTCTTCGGTCTCCCGCATGGCGCATTGGATCACCTGGTGCCCGCCCGGCTCGGCTTCGCATGGGCGCGGCGGCCGCTGGGCCTCGCGGTGTACCTGGTCGCTTACGCGGGGCTGGCCGCGGCGTACCTCGGCCTCTGGCTGGTGGCGCCACGCATCGCCTTCATCGGCTTCCTGGTCGCCACGGTCGTGCATTGGGGGCAGGGCGACCTCCGCTTCCTCGAGCTGTTCGCACGGCGGCGGCGGGTCGGCGTGATGGGACGAGCCACCACCATCGCCCTCCGAGGAGCGATCCCGATCGCCGTGCCCGTGCTCGCCTTCCCGGCGACGGCGGAGGGGCTGCTCGCCACCGCAACCCAGGCGCTCGGCGTCGACGCCGGCACGCTCGACCTGTCGTCCAGTCTCGTTCGCGCGTCGTTGCTCGGTGCGTTGGCGCTCACGGCGGTCGTGTACGTGGCGTACGCGGCGAAGGCATGGGACTCGAGCCGGGGGCTCGCGCTCGACCTCGGCGAGATCGCCCTGCTCGTGGCGCTGTTCGCGTTCGTGCCGGCGTACCTCGCGATCGGCGTGTACTTCATGCTGTGGCACTCGTTCAGACACCTGGTGCGCCTGTCGATGCTGCGCGCCGAGGACGCCCGTGCCATCGCAGCAGGCCGACCCTGGCGCCCGCTGCTGCGCCTGGCGCGCGACCTGGTCCCGATCACGCTGGTGGCGCTGACGTTCCTCGCGCTTCTCGGCGCCTGGGCGGCGCCGCGGATGGCAGGCGCCGTCGATGTGGTGGCGCTCTCGCTGGTGTGGATCAGCGCGCTCACGATGCCGCACCTGGTGGTGGTGGCGCTGATGGACGCGGCGCCGAGCGCCGAGACGAGCGTCGCCCCCGAACCGTGAACCCGGTCGGGGGCGACATTCGTGCGGTGTGGTGACGAACGTGTGCGCGTGCGTGCGCGTTCGAGCCTTCGCGTCAGACGATCAGTTCGCCAGCCAGGTCGTGCGGAAACCGAGGTAGCTGGTGTTGGGGAAGTGCACGTAGCCCTGGACGCGCGGGCGGTGCGCCGAGTACTGCGCGGAGTGGAACAGGAAGACGTGCGGCGAGAGCTCGAGGATGCGCTCCTGCGCCTCGACGTAGAGCTCGCGGCGCACCTCTGGGTCGGGCTCCTGACGACCGGCCTCGAGCAGCTCGTCGACGCGGGCGTCGGAGAACTTGCCGAAGTTGTTGGCGCTCTCGCTGTGGAACGGCGTGTAGAGGAAGGCGTCGGGGTCGGTCTGGCCCGAGCTGCCGCTCACCAGCACGACGAAGTCGCCGGCGATGTAGTTCGGCAGGAAGATCGACCAGTCCTCCATGCGGATGGTGGCGGTGACGCCGATGTCGGCCAGGTTGGACTGGATGATCTCGGCGGGGTCGCGCAGGAAGTCGTAGGTGCTGGTGATGTAGAAGTCGAACTCGAAGCCGTCCGCGAGGCCTGCCTCGGCCAGCAGGGCGCGCGCCTTCTCGACGTCGCGGGTGTCGTAGGGGGTCGACTCCACGGCGTAGAAGTTGCCCGCCGGGACGGTGGTGCCGCGGGCCACGACGCCGCCGGTGCCGAAGAGGGCCAGGTCGACCACGGCCTGCTTGTCGATCGCGTAGGCGAAGGCCTGGCGGACGCGGTGATCGTCGAACGGCGGGATGGTGGTGTTGAACTGCACGCTGCGGAAGTTGGCGGCCAGGCCGCCGACGACCTCGACGTTAGGATCGGCGTCCAGCGACAGCACGTCGACGGCGGGTACGTACTCGATCCAGTCGACGTCACCCGTGGCGATCGCCGTGGTGCGAGCGGTCGGGTCCGGGTAGAAGGTGAAGGTGATGCCGTCGAGGTAGGGCAATTGGTTGCCGTCGGCGTCGACGCCCCAGTAGTCGTCGAAGCGCTCGAGCACCAGGCGCGTCTGCGGCAGGTACTCGACGAAGCGGAACGGGCCGCTGCCGATGGTGACGTTCTGCAGGTCGCCGTTCGCCTCGACCACGTGGCGGGGCACGATCACGTTCAGGCTCTGGGCCAGGAACGACAGCAGCGGGGTGAACGGCTGCGACAGCGTGAAGACCACGGTACGGTCGTCGATCGCCTCGACGGTCTCGACCACCGCGAAGTTCCCGCTGCGCGGGCTCGCGACCTCGGGGTCCTTGATGCGCATGATCGAGAACGCGACGTCGTCGGCGGTGACGGCTTCGCCGTCGTGCCAGCGCGCCTCGCGCAGGTGGAACGTCCACTGCAGCAGGTCGTCGGAGGCCTCCCACGACTCGGCCAGGCCGGGGACGATCGCCAGCGTCTCGTCGTGCATGACGAGCGTATCGTAGGTGTTCTCGAGCATGTTGCGCGTGGCGGTGGCGTTGCTGAGGTGTGGATCGAGACCGACGGGGTCGGTCTGCATGCCGACGCGCAGCGTGCCGCCGAACTGGGGTTGCGCGAGCGCCAGGCCGAGCAACAGGGCGAGAGTGACGAAGATCGTTCGCTTCATCCGTACCTCCTCGTGCCGAACGTCGATGATGACGACATGGCAGTGCGGCATCCTACGACGATGATGCGGTCGTGTGCATGGTCATGCAGCGCAGAACGCTTCAGCGAGCCTTCACGCGTGGGTCGAGCGCATCGCGCAGGCCGTCGCCGAGCAGGTTGAAGCCGAGCACGACCAGCATGATCGCCAAGCCCGGCGCGATCGTCGCCCACGGCCCCAGCGCCAAGAAGCGGCGCCCGTCGGACACCATCAGGCCCCAACTCGGCGTGGGCGGCTGCGTCCCGAGGCCGAGGAACGACAGCGACGCCTCGGCCAGGATGGCGTACGCCAGCCGCAGCGTCACCTCGACGATCAACGGCGCCGCCGCGCTCGGCAGCACCGCGGCGATGATGATGCGCCAGTCGCGGCTGCCCAGCGCCCGCGACGCCTCGACGAAGAGCTCCTCGCGCACCGTGAGCACCGCCCCGCGCGCGACGCGCGCGAACGGGCCCACGTACACGATGCCGATCGCCAGCACCAGGTTGGTGAAGCCCGCCCCGAGGAACGCGATCAGCGCGATCGCCAGCAGCACCGCCGGGAACGACAGCAGCACGTCGGTGATCCGCATGATCAGCGCGTCCACCCAGCCGCGGTAGAAGCCTGCCAGCAGCCCGAGCGTGCCGCCGACCAGGAGCGCGAACGTCACCGCCGCACCGGCCACCGAGAGCGACGCGCGACCGCCGTACAGGATGCGCGTGAACGTGTCACGGCCCAACTGATCGGTTCCGAGCCAGTGCTCGGCGCTGGGTCCCTGCAGCCGCGCCGGCGGGTCGAGGGTCACGGCGTCGTAGGGCGTCAGGTAGGGGGCGAAGATCGCTCCGATGAGTGCCGCCACCACCATCAGCACCCCCACCCCGCCGGCGCTGCGCGTCAGGAACAGCCGCAGCGTGCGCCAGCGGTCGCTGCGGCGGCGAGCGGACGCGGCCCGTGCGCTCGCGAGCGCGGCGCCGTCATGCATAGCGCACCCGCGGGTCGATCAGCGCGTAGATCACGTCGACGAGCAGGTTCACGAACACGAACGCGGCCGCGATCACCAGCACCGCCCCCTGGACGACCGGGTAGTCGCGCAGGTTGATGCCCTCCAGCGCGAAGCGGCCGATGCCCGGCAGGCTGAACACCTGCTCGATGATGACCGTGCCGCCCAGCAGCGATCCGAACTGCAGGCCGACCACCGTCACCACGGGGATGAGCGCGTTGCGCAGCGCGTGCCGGAGCGTGACCACGCGCTCCTCGAGGCCCTTCGCTCGGGCCGTGCGGACGTAGTCGCGACCGAGCACCTCGAGCATGGTCGAGCGCATGATGCGCGTGGTCGCCGCGGCCAGGATCAACCCCAGCGACAGCGCCGGCAGCAGCATGCGGCGCATGTTCTCGCCCGGGTTCTCGAGCAACGGCACGTAGCCCGCCGGCGGCAGCCAACCGAGGTGCAGCGAGAAGAGCAGGATCAGCAGGATCGCCAGGAAGAAGTTCGGCAGCGCCAGTCCGACCAGCACGAAGGCACTGCCCAGGTAGTCGGGCCAGCGGCCGCGGTAGCGCGCCGCGGTCACGCCGATCGGCAGCGCCAACGTGAGCGCGATCGCGAGGCTCATCAACGTCAGTTGGAGCGTGACCGGGAAACGCAGCGCGATGTCGCCGGCGATGCTGCGGCCGGTGCGCAGCGAACTCCCGAGATCGCCCTGCAGCACGGCGCCGAGCCACTGGCCGAACTGCACGTGGATCGGCAGGTCGAGGCCGAACATGCGGCGCAACTCGGCGAGCCGCTCGGGCGTGACGTCCTGGACGTCGCCGAGCAGGCTGGTGACCACGTCGCCCGGCACGGAACGCATGAGGATGAACGTCACCAACGCGACGCCGAAGAGCGACGGGATGGCGAGGAGGGTGCGGCGCCCGAGGAAGATGAGCATGGGTGGGCGCAGTATGGCATGCGTGCGCGTGATCGCAGCGGGGAGGCTTGGCGGCAGCCCGATCGGTGGCGAGGGCCGCCTCAGCCGCTCGTGGCCGGCGCCTGCAACCGCCCTGCGAGGGCGGCGACCACGGCCGCGAGAGCGGCGGTGATCGCGAGCGC
>PWQI01000365.1 GCA_003556805.1 Trueperaceae bacterium
ACCTCACGCTTGATCACGAGCGCGCGCTCGGCGTAGGCGATCGCTGCCTCGTGCTGTCCCAGGAGCCGGGTCGTGATCGACATGTTCGTCGACACCGCAGCCTCGCGGGCGCGGTGGCCGGAGCGCTCGGCGTGGCGCAGGCTGGCGCCGAAGTGCTCGAGCGCCTCGGGGAACGATCCGGCGCGCGAGTACACGACACCGAGGCTGTTACGGACCCGAGCCACACCCTCGTGGTCGCCGCTCCGGTCGAAGGCCTCGATGGCGTTGCGGAGCGCGGTCACCGCTGCGGTGGGGTCACCGATGGTGTCGAACACCACCCCGGTGCGGTGGTACGCGATACCGAGCCAGCCGGCCTCGCCGCCGACGGTGTCGGCGCTCGAACGGCCAAGCTCGACGGCCTCGTCCAACGCCTTCATGGCGCCCCGGACGTCGCCGGCCCGCCTCCGCGCCTCACCCAGCTCGACCAGCGCGGCACCGAGGCGCGCTGCCGCCGCGGCGGCGTCGTTGTCGGTGTCGCGCAGCGCGCGGGCCGCGGCGTGCGCGCGCTCGGCGGCTCGACCGTAGGAACCGACCTCACACGCCGCCGCTGCCCGCGCTGCCGCAAGCAGGTCGTCCGCGATCTCGAGAGCCGAGGCAGCGGTCGACTCGACGACCGTCACGCGCGGCCGTCCATGAGCCTCGGCCAGACGTCACTGCTGTGCCTCGTGACCATGCTGCATCCTAGCAGCGGCGCTCGGCGCCGAGCGCGCTCCGAAGCCACGCCGCGACGGTACGCTGAGCGCATGGACACCCGAGAGCCACCCGCGCCGACCGGCGGGGCGGGCGAGAGCTTTCGCGAACGCGTCCTCGCGGTGGTGCGGGCGATCCCGCACGGACGCGTCGCGACGTACGGGCAGGTCGCCCTGCTCGCCGGGGCGCCGCGCGCGGCGCGCCAGGTGGGTGGGATCTTGTTCCGCAGCGCTGAGAGCGACGACGTGCCGTGGCAGCGCGTCGTCAACGCCAGCGGTGGCATCTCGACGCACAAGGTCGGAGCAGGCACCCTCCAGGAGGCGCTGCTCCGCTCCGAAGGCGTCGAGGTCGACGCGTCCGGTGTCGATCTGCGGCGCTACCGCTGGCAGGTGCCGGTCAGCTGCGTGCCCGAGCCGCCGGAGCCACCGGAGACGCCGGAGACGCCGCCGCGACCGGAACCACGACGGCCGTGACGCGCTGCTCGTACACGCGCCGCCACGGTCCGAAGCGGACCACCGCACGGATGAAGAAGCCGCCGTGCTCGCGCAGGTTGCGTGCGTAGTGCCCGAGGCCTGGCACGATCGGGCCGAGGGCTCCGAGGATCGACGCGGTGATCTCCGATGTCACGTCGTGCTGGGCGAGCGACGGGGCAGGCGCCACGAAGGCCACGTGGAAGGCGTGCTCGCGTCGCCCGCGGACGGGCTCACCACGCTGCAGGTCGTAGCGCTCGAGCGTCCTGCTGCGCGTTCGCGTCTGACGGCGGCCGCGGCGCGTGACGTGCTCATAGAAGCGGTCGACGAGCTCGATGCGGACCGATACACGCTCGAGCGTGGTGTACGGGACGAGCGTGAGGATCGCCTCGAAGGCCTGACCGGTACGGACGGTGGCAGGCACCTGCAGGACCGCGCGGTTGAAGCGGCGCTGCCAGACGGCCTCGACGAGCGCGCTCCCGAACGCCGAAGCGCTCAGCACGATCTCCAGCACGACCCATGGTGCGCCGATGCCCAGGGCGTCGAGCCAACCCGGCACCAGCAGCACCGACCCACCAGCGAGCGCCAGAGCGCCATACGCGAGCGCTCCCCACACGGCACCGACGTGGTGCCAGGGCGGCGGCGGCGGGACGTCGAGCGCCGGGTCTTCGTGCCACTGCCGCGCGACGCCGCACGGGTCGCACACGAGCGCGCCGTCCTCGTTGTCGTAACCACACGTCGGGCACGTCCAACCCACGCACCGATGCTAGACCGAGGACGCCTGGGACGGCGTGTAGGATGACCCACATGGACGTCGTCGAACTCACCCGCGCGCTGGTACGGGCCGAGAGCCCCACTGGCCGAGAATCGCCCGCGGCCGCCGTGCTGGCCGCTGCGCTCGAGTCCATCGGTTACGACGACGTCGCGATCGATCCGGCAGGCAACGTCATCGGCGTGATCGAACGCGGTGAAGGACCGACGGTGCTGCTCAACGGACACATCGACACCGTCCCGGCCGGGGACCCCGAGCGCTGGCCACACCCACCGTTCGGCGGCGTGCTCGATGGCGGGCGCGTCTTCGGGCGGGGGGCGTGCGACATGAAGGGTCCCGTGGCGGCGATGGCCATCGGTGCGCGGCTCGCCGCCGAGGCCGGCGTGGTCGGCCGCATCGTCATGAGCGGCGTCGTGCAAGAGGAGATCGGTGGACTGGGAGCCCGGTACCTGGCGGGGACCCAGCACGCCGACGTGGTCATCCTCGGCGAACCGAGCGACCTCCGCCTGATGCTCGGTCATCGCGGTCGCTGCGAGGTGCGCGCCGTCTTCCCGGGCCGCCTCGCCCACGCGGGGCGCGCGGCCCTCGGCGAGAACGCCTTGACGCGCGCCGCGCGCTTCGTGACGGCGCTCGACGCCCTCCCACTCCCGAGCGCCCCGCGCCTCGGGAGCGCCAGCGTGACACCGACGTCGCTGGTCACGATGCCGCGCGGTGGCACGAACGTCGTGCCCGGCTCGGCGGAGCTCGCCATCGACTGTCGCAGCGTGCCGACCGAGCCGCGCGAGGCGCTGCTCGAGCGCCTCAGGGTGCTCGATCCTGGCGCGGACCTCAGCGTCCCGGAGGAGGTCTTCGCCAGCGAAGACGGAGCGGTGCACATGACGCTCCCACGTGAGAACCTGCCCTACCTGCTCGCCGAGGACCACCCCTCGATCGGCGTCGCTCGCCGTGCGCTCACGGCGGCGCTCGGCCGACCCGTCGAGGTCGATACCTGGTGGTTCGCGACCGATGCGCCGCACCTGGCGTCGCTGGGTGCGCCGATCCTTGGCTTCGGTCCGGGCGACCCCGAACTCGCCCACACCAGTGCCGAATACGTGAGCGTCGAAGCGCTCCACACTGCCGTAGCCGGATACCGCGCCCTCGTGAGCGCGTTCCTTGGAGGCCGACCATGAAGGGGACCGAGATCATCCTGAACGGCGATCGGTGGACGGTCGTCGACGTCGCCCCCGCGATGCCGCTGGCGGACATGGTGGCGGCGTTGCTCGAGGACGAAGGGTTCGTCGCGACCGTGCGGGTGGCCGCCGGAGTGCCAGACGTGTTGACGCACCTGGGGGTCACGGACAGCGGGACGACCGTCGTGATCGTGCCCAGCGTCGATGCGGAACGAGCCTTGGCGTTGATCGACGAGACCGTCACCGATTACACGGGCGACGACCTCGACGCCGCGCTCGCCGAGCTCTCCTCGGATCCGAACGCGCTGGGCGAGGTCGATACCGACGAGGCGTTCGACGACGAGGACGACTTCGACGACGATGACGACGCCGACATCCGACGACTCGACGCTCGCTAAGGTCGACGCCGCTCACGGTGCACGTTCGCTCGCGGCGCGGATCAGCCTGGCCGGCGCCGCCGCGGTGGTGGCGCTCAAGGTCGTCGCTTGGGTGCTCACCGGATCGGTGTCGTTCCTGTCGGACGCCGCCGAGTCGTTCGTCAACGTCGCCTCGGCACTGACCCTCATCGCGGCCGTGCGCGTCGCAGCCAGGCCACCCGATTACGACCATCCGTACGGCCACCAGAAGGCGGAACTCCTGTCGAGCGTGTTCGAGGGAGCGATGATCCTGGTCGCCGCCGGAGCCATCTTGTGGTCCGCGGCGACGCGGCTGTTGCAGCCGGCGCCGCTCGAGCAGGTCGGGACGGGCATGCTGTTCATCGCGGCTGCGACGATCCTGAACGTGCTGTTGGTGGCCTACTTGAAGCGGGCCGGACGACGGCTGCGCTCACCGGCCCTGATTGCCAACGCCCGGCACCTTCGCACCGACGTGTGGACGTCGATCGGCGTCCTCGCCGGCGTCGGTCTGGTCGTGGCGACGGGGTGGGATCGCCTCGATCCGCTCGTCGCCATCGTGGTCGCGGCGAACATCGTGCCCGAGGGCGTGTCGGTCCTCACCACCAGCGTGTCGCACCTGCTCGACGAGCGCTTGCCCGACGACGAAGAACGCGTCATACTCGAAGCGCTCGAGGCGCACCCGGGCGTCCTCGGGTACCACCGGCTGCGGACGCGCAGTGCCGGCCGTGCCCGCTTCGCGGAGGTCGACGTCTTCGTCGATCCCGACATCAGCGTGCGCGACGCGCACGAGGTGGCCCAAGCGGTCGAGGCGGAGGTGCACGACGCCCTCGACGAGATCATCACCACGCTGCACGTCGAGCCCTACGAGGCAGGCCTCCGAGACGTGTCGCGCACGCCCCGCGAGGAGTACCCGTCCGGGCCGAGCCGCGCCAGCGACACCGAGAGCTGAGCACTCGCCCCGTCGACGAAGCGCAATCGCGCGCTCGCCCACTTCGTGCCGGCGTAATCGACGCCGATGCGAGGCGTCGCCACCGTCTCGGTCGGCGCTGGTCCTGGGTGGATCGTCACCGGTGGCCGATCGAGCCGCTCGCCCAGCAGACGCCTGTCGATGTCGAGCAGGCGTGTCAGGCGACCTGGACCGTCACCGCGTTCCGCGCCCGACGGACCGACCGTCCCCGGCACCGGCTCGACGGCCCGCACCAGCACCGCTTGCGGTTCGCCCACCGCACCAGTGACGACGTTGAACAGCTCGTGTAGCCCGTACACCAAGTAGACGTAGGCGTGGCCGGCCGGGCCGAACATGACCTCGGTACGGGCCGTTCGGCCCTTCGCCGCATGGCACGCGAGGTCGTGCGCCCCGACGTACGCCTCGGTCTCGACGATCCGCCCCATGCGCACGGCACCGTCGCGGCCGACGCATCGCAGCACGC
Source organism: Trueperaceae bacterium (assembly GCA_003556805.1). Classification (GTDB taxonomy): domain Bacteria; phylum Deinococcota; class Deinococci; order Deinococcales; family Trueperaceae; genus CSSed10-48. The sequence goes on from PWQI01000365.1 coordinate 4,966, forward strand.
TGCCGAGCAGGTCGCGCGCAACCGCGGCCGCCGGACGGGCGAACCAAGGCAGCGGAAGCGCGGACGACTCCTCGATGTTGGGAGCAGACGTCATCCGACGCTGCGGAACCCGCGACCGTCCCAGCCGGCGTAGCTGTAGAAGCGCCCGGCGACACGGTCGCGGAGGTAGGCGGCCAGCGGTTGGCGCAGCGGCGCGATCGGGATGATCTGCTCCACCTCGTCGACCGGGACGAACCGCGCCTCGACGATGAACCCGTCCGGGTCGCGCGGGTTGAGCAAGCCGTCGTAGCGAGCGAGGAACGCGAACGACACGGCGCGGTCGTTCCGGCGCTGGTCCTCGACGTGCACGGCGTACGCCAAGTGCTCGATCGCGGTGAGCTCCAGACCCGTCTCTTCGCGGACTTCACGCGAGAGCGCATCGAGCGTGGACTCACCGCGCTCCACCACACCACCGGGCAACGTCCAGCGGACGTTGCCGAACCCTTGCCAGTCGTTCCCGACGAGCAGCACCCGCCCTCGCGCGTCGAGCAAGATGGCCGCGGCCACCACGAACTCACGCCGAGCCACGCCGCGCCTCCTTCGCGTCGATCGCGACAGCGTCGAGCCTGGCGTCACCGAGCTCGCTCACGCGACGCGATTGATCCGCCTCGGAGAGCGCAGCGGTGAGCGGACCGAGCTCCCCGCCGAGCACGCCCGCGAGGTCGTGGGTGGTGAAGCCGATGCGGTGATCTGTGACCCTCGACTGCGGCACGTTGTACGTCCGGATCTTCTCGGAGCGCTCGCCGCTGCCGATCTGCACGAGGCGGGCCTCGCGCTCCTCGGCCTGGCTGCGCTCCCGCTCGCGTTCCAGCAAGCGCGCGCGCAGGACCGTCAAAGCCTTCTCCTTGTTCTTGTGCTGCGACTTGCCGTCTTGGCAGGTGACGACGAGCTCTTCCGGCGTCCCCGGCATGTACGTTATGCGCACCGCGCTGTCGGTGGTGTTCACGGACTGGCCGCCGGGTCCCGACGCACGGTAGACGTCGACGCGGTAATCGGCGGAGGAGACGACCAGTTCGGCGTCCTCGCCGACGGGCAGGACGGCCACGGTGACGGTGCTGGTATGGATGCGACCCTGCGCCTCGGTGACCGGGACGCGCTGGACGCGATGGACGCCCGACTCGTACTTGAACGCCTGGTACGGCCCGCGGCCCCGCACCTCGAACGCGGCCTTCGACACGCCGCCGAGCTCCGTCGGGTAGGTATCGAGCGGCTCGACGGTGAAGCCGAGCGACTCCGCGTAACGCTGGTACATGCTCACGAGCTCGGCGGCGAACAGCGACGCCTCGTCACCGCCAGCGGCGGCGCGCACCTCGACGATCACGTCGTCGTCGTCGAACGGGTCGCGCGGCACCAGGGCGCGCTGCAACGAGCGCTCGAGCTCGGCCTCGCGGGTCGCCAGGTGCTCCAGCTCCTCGCGGGCGGTCGCGCCGACCTCGGGGTCGTCGAGCAACGCCTCGGTGTCGGCGCGCTCACGGCGAGCGCGCAGCAGGGCACGCGCCGTCTCGGCCGCCTCCTTGAGCTCGCCGTAGCGCCGCATCAGCGCGCGGTACCGAGGCTGGTCCGCGATGACCGACGGGTCGCCGAGACGCGCTTCGAGCGCCTCGAACTCATCGATCACCGGTTCCACGCGGACGCTCATCGCGGCAGTCTACCGTGGACGCGCCGCGGCCCCGGACGCAGGACCGGGACGACGCACGTACCCGACCTCCAGGGCCGTGGACGCGCCGGCGCTCACCGCGTCAT
>PWQI01000103.1 GCA_003556805.1 Trueperaceae bacterium
AAGATCGTGCCGGCCGCGCGCGTGCGCGGCACGAAGAAGGCGATCGCGGAGTTGATCAACCGCATCAAGGCGCACGCGGAGGAGCATCCTGGCCCGCTGGTCCTCGACTTCATGCACGCCCAGGCGCCCGAGGCGGCCGAGACGCTGAAGCGCGCCGTGAAGGACGCTGGCATCAAGTACGAGGACGGCTCGGTGTACGAGATCGGCTCGGTGATCGCCGCGCACGTGGGACCCGGCACCTTCGGCTTCTACGCGCACGTGCGACCCTGAGCGCCCGCCGCCGTACCCACCTGCGCACGTGACGATGGCGTGCCCGGACCGCTTGCGGTCCGGGCACGCCATCGTGTGGCGGCGAGCACGCCCTAGAAGCTCACCGTGCCGCCGAGCGACTTGAGCGTGAACGTCATCTGCGCGCCGGACGGGATCGCCGGTTGGAGGCCGACGGTCAGCGCTCCGGCGACGTCGAGCGTGTCGCCGTCGCTCAGGGCGTCGACGAACGCATCGACGGCGGCGCCCTGCACCAACAGCGTGACGAGCGGGATCTCGCTGGCGACCGTGTATGCGCCGCTCGTGGTGTCGGACCCTTCGTCGTACGTGGCGCTGCCGCTGAACGTGAGTTCCAGGCCGGACGCGGACCACGACTGGTCGATGACCGTGGTTCCGCCGCTGGAGACGCGGAGCTCGATGGCCACGTCCGTGATCGTGTACGACGTCGCGAAGCTCACGTCACCCGGCGCGGAGACGTCGACGGTCGCCTGGATGGTGATCACGTCGCTGATCGACGCGACGCTGATGAACCCGGGGATGGCGGTCAGGCCGCCACCGGGCACCTCGGATGCGAAGGTCCCCGACAGCTGGGTGGTCCCACCTGACACGCCGCTCAGCGAGGTCGCCTCGACGCCGGCGGCCGTGGCGGTCACCGGCACGCCGTCGAGACCGAAGGCGTTGCTGACGTTCTGATCGGGGATGAGGCTCGTGCAGGCGCTGAGCGCGCCTGCGAGCACGAGTGTGAGGCCGAACCTGAGCGTCGAGGCCATGGTGTTCCCTCCAGGAGTGCACATCGGCGGCGGCCGCGGCAGAGCTGGCCTCCGTCCCGTGTCGAGACCGTAGCAGGCCGGAGCCGAGGCACGGTGCTCACGCGCCGGGCTCGGGGCGGCGAGATCGGGTGGACGAACGTACGCTCGCCCCATGCATGCGTCGGTTCGCAGCCTCGCGTTGAGCGGCGTCGACGCCTTCGAGATCAGCGTCGAGGCCTCCATCGCAGGCGGCCTGCCGGGGGTCTACGTGGTCGGGTTGCCGGACACGGCGGTCCGCGAAGCCCGCGAGCGCGTCCGGTCGGCGTTGCGCGCCGCGCGGCTCACGTTGCCGCCCAGCCGCATGGTCGTGAACCTCGCGCCGGCCGACGTGCGCAAGGAGGGGCCGGCGTTCGACCTGCCGATCGCGCTGGCCTTGCTGGCGGCGCAGGGGCGCGTTCCGAACGGGCGCCTGCGCGACGCGGCCGTGGTGGGCGAGCTCGGCCTCGACGGTCGCGTGCGGCCGGTGCGCGGTGTGCTGGCCGTGGCGCTCGCCGCCCGCGATGCCGGGTGTCAGGTCCTGGTGGTCCCGAGCGACCAGGCCGACGAGGCGCGCTCCGTGCCCGGCCTGCGGGTGGTCGCGGTCGGGTCGCTGCTCGAGGCGATCGCGTGGGCGCGAGGCGAAGCGACCATCGAGCCCGCCCGGGCGGCGAGCGTGGCCGCCCCCTGCAGAGCGGGCGCGGCCCTCGATCTCCGCGACGTTCGTGGCCAGCTCGTCGCGAAGCGGGCCTTGGAGGTCGCGGCCGTCGGGCGCCACCACGTCCTGCTGATCGGTCCTCCGGGCAGCGGCAAGACGATGCTGGCCGAGCGGCTCCCGGGCCTCTTGCCACCCTTGTCGCACACGGAGGCGTTGGAGGTGGCGCGCCTCTACGCCCTGGCAGGTACGTCGAGGCACCCGCGCGACCTCTGCGCTCCATGGCGAGCCCCGCACCACTCGGTCAGCCTGCCGGGGTTGATCGGCACGCCGACATCCCTGGGCGAGCTGAGCCTGGCGCACGGCGGCGTGTTGTTCATGGACGAGTGGCCGGAGTTCGACCGACGCGCGCTCGAAGCGCTGCGCGAGCCGCTGGAAGCGCGGGTGCTCGAGCTCGTGCGTGCGCGCGGTCGGCGAACGCTGCCGGCCGACGTCCAACTCGTAGCGGCCATGAACCCGTGCCCGTGCGGGTTGGCCGGCGACCCGCGGCGCAGCTGCGCGTGCACGCCCGCGACTCGGCGCCGATATCTGGCGCGCGTGTCGGGACCACTCTTCGACCGCATGGCCATCCGGGTCGTGGTGTCGGCCCCGTGGGCCAGCGAAGGCGCCGGCCTCGGGTCCGGCCAGCGGTCCGGCCTCGGGGAAGCCCTCGCGGCCACCGACCTACCCGCTGCAGGGAGGCTCGACACGGCGGTCACCGCCCCTGAGTCGACCCTCGTCGTCGCCCGGCGCGTGGCAGCGGCCCGAGCGCGATCGCTGCGCCGTCAGGGTTGCCCGAACGGTGCGCTGAGCGGGGCGAGCCTGGCTCGCCATGCGGCGCTGTGCGAGGCAGCATCGGCGCTGCTGCAGCGCGCTCGCGCCCACGGTCGCCTGGGCGAGCGCGGCATCGACGACGTCACGCGCGTGGCGCGCAGCCTGGCGGATCTGGCAGCGCGCATCGCCGTGGCGGTCGACGACGTCGCGGAAGCGCTGGCCTTCCGCGCGGAGCTTCACACGGACGACGCTCCCTGACGCCCGGAGGACGCGCCGAGAGCGGGCTGACGTTCGCTCAGGCCTGATCGTGAGCGTTAGCACTATGTGCCCGGGATCACCAGGGACATACGTCCCTGGGGCCTTGCGCCGACGGAACGGTACACATGTCTCTGGACGTCGTGTCCGAAACGCGCAATCAGCGCGTTTCGTCCGCCGACAGCTGTGCTAGGTTGATGCGACTCGACCGAGGCAGCGCCTCACGGGCGCGAGCCGTGCGCATCGTCGCACCGAGGAGGGACCACCATCGTGCATTGGAGACGACGGCTCTTGGGGGGCCTCGCGCTTGTATCCGTGCTGCTCACGACCGCCTGCGAGCTCTCGGGCCCGCAGTCCGCCATGAGCCCAGCCGGCCCCGTCGCGCAGGCTCAACTCGACGTGTTCATGTGGACGTACTGGCTCAGTTGGCCGGTGATGCTCCTGGTGGGCGGCGTCCTCGCCTACGCGCTCTATCGCTTCCGCGCCAAGAGCGACGAGGACGGCACGTCGATCCCGCACCAGACCCACGGCAACACCCAGCTCGAGATCGCCTGGACCATCATCCCGGTGATTCTCGTCATCCTCGTCGCCGTGCCCACCGTGCGCACGATCTTCGCGTCCGAGTACCGCATCGAGCGTGAGCAGTACACGGCCGACGACGTCGTGGTCCGCGCCACCGGGTACCAGTGGTGGTTCAAGTTCGAGTACCCGGTCGAGGGCTTCGTCACCGCCAACGAGATGGTCATCCCGGTCGGTCGGCGCGTGATCGTCGAGCTCGACTCGGCCGACGTGCTGCACGCGTTCTGGGTGCCGAGCCTGGCCGGCAAGCGCGACATGATCCCCAACCAGGACAACCAGGTCTGGTTCAGCGCCGACGAGCCCGGCGTCTACTACGGCCAGTGCGCCGAGCTGTGCCTCGGCGCCCACGCCTACATGCGCTTCCGCGTGATCGCCGTGGACGAGGCCGACTACGAGGCCTGGGTGGACGCCTTCCAGCGCGGCGCCGAGTTGACGCAGGCCGTGCAGGGCGACCCGCTCGTCGGACAGGGGCGGCAGCTCATGGCCCAGAAGGGCTGCATCGGCTGCCACACGGTGGACGGCTTCTACCCAGGCGTGACCGTGGGGAACCCCGACTACCCCGACCTCACCAACTTCGGCCTGCGCACCACCGTCGGTGCCGCCATCCGCGAGAACACCCCCGAGCAACTCGCCGCCTGGATCCGAGATCCGCAGGTGATGAAGCCCGGCAACCGCATGCCCACGCTGTGGACGGCCGACGATCCGAACGCCGAAGAGGAGGCTGCCGCCCTGGCCGCCTACCTCCTCAGCCTCGGCGCCACGGCAGACGAGACCACCGCCACCCTCGGAGGAACCCATGGCGATCGGTAAGCTCGGGGCACCGCCCGTCGTCGGGCAGCCGCCGAACACCCTCCTCAACCGCCCCACGTGGACCGAGGGCCTCTTCTCGTGGCTCACCACGGTCGACCACAAGCGTCTCGGCATCCTCTACCTGGTCACCTCGTTCATCTTCTTCGGTCTGGGGAGCATCGAGGCGCTGCTGATCCGGCTCCAGTTGGCCATCCCCGACAACACCCTGCTGAGCCCCGACGTCTACAACCAGATGTTCACCATGCACGGCGTGACCATGGTCTTCCTGGCCATCATGCCGATGGGGATCGGTCTGGCGAACTACTTCGTGCCACTGCAGATCGGCGCACGCGACCTCGCCTTCCCGCGCCTCAACGCGTTCGGGTACTGGGTCTACTTCGTCGGGGGCCTGTTCATCTACACGAGCCTCTTCCTCGGTGGGGCTCCCGACGTCGGCTGGGTCGCCTACGCCCCGCTGACCTCGCTGTCCAACAACCCCGGCCTCGGCACCGACTTCTACATGATCGGCCTGTTCGTCAGCGGTATCGGCACGCTCGTGACCGCCATGAACCTGATCGTCACCGTCATCAACATGCGTGCCCCAGGCATGACGATGATGCGCGTCCCGATGTTCACCTGGATGATGCTCATCACGAGCTTCCTCATCATCTTCGCGTTCCCGCCGCTGACGGTCGCGCTCTTCCAGGTGATGATGGACCGCACCTTCGACACGTTGTTCTACGTGCCCGCCGCAGGCGCCATGCCGATCCTGTGGCAGCACCTGTTCTGGATCTTCGGCCACCCGGAGGTCTACATCATCATCCTGCCGGCGTTCGGCGTGATCTCCGAGGTGATCCCGACCTTCAGCCGCAAACCGCTGTTCGGCTACCCGGTGGTCATCCTCTCGGGCATCTTCATCGGCTTCATGGGCTTCGCCGTGTGGACGCACCACATGTTCACCACCGGCCTCGGCCCCGTCGTGAACACGGCCTTCGCGCTGACCAGCATGGTGATCGGCATCCCGACCGGCATCAAGGTGTTCAACTGGCTCGGCACGATCTGGGGCGGCAAGGTGCGCCTCACCACGTCGATGCTGTACGCGATCGCGTTCCTGGTCACCTTCACCGTCGGCGGCATCACCGGGATCATGCTCGCGGTCCCGCCCTTCACCGCCCAGGCGCACGACACCTACTTCGTGGTCGCGCACTTCCACTTCGTCATGGGCGGCGGCGCGCTGCTCGCGTTCATCTCAGGCCTCTACTACTGGTTCCCGAAGATCACCGGCAAGCTCCTCGACGAGCGTCTCGGCAAGCTCACCTTCTGGATCATGGTCCCCAGCTTCTGGCTGATCTTCTTCCCGCAGCACTTCGCGGGGCTGATGGGCATGCCGCGCCGCACGCAGACCTTCGTCCCCGGCATCGGCCTCGAGATCTGGAACCTCCTCTCGACGGTCGGCGCGCTGATCATGGGCGTCGGCCTGATCCTGTTCGTGCTCAACATCATCCTCGGCTTCGCGCGCGGTAAGCCGGCAGGCAACGACCCCTGGGACGCCCGCACGCTGGAATGGTCGACCACCTCGCCGCCCCCCTACTACGACTTCGACAGGCAACCGGTCGTCAACGACCGCGACGCCCACTGGGTGCAGAAGTACCCCGAGTCGGTCCACGGCGAGCGCGTGCCCGAGAGCGCCAGCGAGCCGTACGACCGGGGCGGCGCGCACATCCCGGGGCAGTCCTGGTACCCCTTCGTGGCCGCGATGGCGCTGCTGCCGTTCAGCTACGGTTGGCTCTACGACAACATGTGGGTCGTCGGCATCTCGATGCTCGTGGTGACCGTGGCGACCTACGCCTGGGCCCTGGAGGGCGTCGGCGGCAAGCACATCCCCGTTGGCGACGCGCGTGACGCGGGGACCGCAGACGGCGAAGGGGGGCGCTCGTGAGCGCGCACACCGCCGCGTCGGTCGACCACACCGCCTCGCACGGCACCTACAAGAGCACGAACCTGCCCGACATCAAGCTGATGATGTGGGTCTTCCTGGCGTCGGACATCATGTTCTTCGGCACCCTGCTGGGGACCTACCTCGTGTACCGCAACCGCAGCCTGACGGGGCCGTTCCCGACCGACGTCCTCGACATCCCGCTCACCACGGGCAGCACCTTCGTCTTGCTGATGTCGTCGTTCCTGATGGTGCTGGCACTGCACTCGCTGCGCCAGGACGACATCTTCAAGTTCCGCCTGTGGACCTTCGGGGTGGCCTTCTTCGGCGCGATCTTCCTCGGCTTCCAGATCTACGAGTTCATCCACTTCGTCGACCTCGGCCTCACGCTGCAGGGCAACCTCTTCGGCACGACCTTCTACGTCCTCACGGGGACGCACGGCGTGCACGTGGCCATCGGGATCCTATGGCTGCTGTCGATCTTCGTCCATTCGTTCGTCAAACCTTGGACCAGCAAAGACGAGGTCTACCTCGAGGTCGCCGGCTTGTACTGGCACTTCGTGGACCTGGTGTGGATCGTGATCTTCACCGTCGTCTACCTGGTCGAGTTCATCTAAGGCAGCGCTG